>JAOUOK010000135.1 GCA_029880425.1 Gammaproteobacteria bacterium | reverse complement strand
TAGGGCAGGTTAATAATATACCTCCCCTAACTTAATGGTAATAACCTAGTTGGTGCGTCAGGAATAGGTTTCAGGATATAATGACCAGCTTATTTTATACCTTTAAAGAGAAATTGATATGAGTGAAGCCGACGAGATTGTTGAATTTAATAGTGCCATGAGTGCATTTGAATCAAAGCATTTTTCTACAGCGGTACAACTTCTTTCGCCGTTTGCGGAAAAAGGAAATGCTGATGCGCAACATCGCTGTGCCATTATGTTTCAGAATGGCTTAGGTGTGGCACGAAATGAAGCAAAAGCGGTTGAATACATGACTGCTGCGGCAGAACAAGGTCATGCCGTTGCACAACACGGACTGGGTTTCATGTACATGGAAGGTGAGTGTGTAGAGAAGAATGCCGAGAAAGCTTTAGAGTGGTTTTTAAAAGCGGCTGATCAGGGTATGGTGGGTTCAATGACCACTATTGCCATGATGTACGAAGAAGGTAAGGGTGTAGAGAAGAATCCGGAACTTGCAAAAGAGTGGTATAGCAAGGCTGGTTTCTAAATATTTTAACCACGGGTAACACTGGGTACAGAGGGATATATTTTTATTTTCCTTCCCCGTGATCCCCGTGGTTTTTGTTTATAGTTATTTGGAATTTAAATTATGCGTCCAGCACATTTAAAGACAGTTTTAGATAAAGAATTTTTAAGCACTGAAGACGGTCACCATACACCGGTCATGTTATGGGGAGCGCCGGGAGTTGGGAAGTCGCAGGTCATTTCTCAAATTGCAAAAATGCATGATGCGCCCCTGATTGATATTCGCTTATCGCAAATGGAGCCCAGTGATTTACGTGGTATTCCTTTTCGTGAAGGTGAACGTGTTGAATGGGCTATTCCGTCTATGTTGCCGGATGCAAAAACACACGGCGAAAAGGGAATACTATTTCTGGATGAGATAACTTCAGCACCACCGAGTGTTTCTGCTGCTGCTTACCAGTTAATTCTTGATCGAAAACTGGGTGATTACGAAGTACCCGATGGTTGGGCTATTTTTGCTGCAGGTAACCGCCAGGGTGATCGTGGTGTTACCTACACCATGCCAGCTCCTCTTGCGAATCGTTTTTCACATTTTGATTTTGAAGTAAATGTTGATGACTGGGTAGCCTGGGCCTATAAAAATAATATTGATGATCGTGTTATTGCTTTTGTGCGTTTTCGCCCTGAATTATTATTTGAGTTTGATCCTGCGCATAACCCCGTTGCCTTTCCGTCACCACGTTCATGGGAGTTTGCTCATCGGGCAGTACAAAAGTTTGAACACCAACAGGAAATACGATTGGGTGCCTTACAAGCATGTGTAGGTCCTGCAGCAGGAATTGAGTTGAATGCCTTTATTACAAACCTGGATCAATTACCTGACATTGCTGCTATTTTAAAAGGTGAGCAAATTAAAGCACCATCAGAAATAGATTTGCAATATGCCGTCGCATCATCATTAGTTGGTCATGCTATCCGGGTCCAGGGAAGTGATGAAGCACAAACTGTTCACGGTCATATTTTGAATTATGCATCAGCTTTTCCTCAACGTGAAATGGGAGTGATGCTGGTGTCAGATATGCACCGGGCAATTGGCAATGATATATTTGCGGTTCCAGAATTTGCACAGTGGTCAAATGCAATTGCAGATGTGATGTTGTATTAGTTACTTAATTAAATTATGTCTGCAGTGATATATGTTAAATCAAGCTGAACAACAATTAAACCCGGTTGAGTTAAAGTTAGCTGCGGCACGTACACGTTTAATTATTGATAAGCCATTTCTTGGGGCGCTGGTTTTACGTTTGCCAATGGAGCAAGCTGATCCTGAGTGGTGTAAAACAACCGCGACGGATGCACGCAAATTTTATTACAACTATGAATACATTGATTGTCTTTCAATAGAGGAAACACAGTTCATGCTTTCGCATGAAGCACTGCATTGTGCACTTTCACATTTTTCCAGGCGACAACACCGTGTTACCCATAAGTGGGACTTATCCTGTGACTATGCAATTAATCCTTTATTAATTAAAGACGGCCTGACACCGCCACCTGGCACGTTACATATGCGTGAGTATGATGGCCTGACTGCAGAAGAAATTTATCCGCTGATTGATGATTTAGATGACCAGGAAACATTAGATCAACATGTTTACGATGATTCTGATTCAGAAGGTGAAAACAATGTAGCACCACCACCAGACAGTGATGATAATGCCGATAATACCACTAAAGATAAATCACCGAGCCAGGGACAAGGATCACAGCAGTCCCCGGAACAGCAAACAGGACAAAGTGGCAGCCAACCGAGTACAGAAGATAAAGAGAGTGGTGGCCAGTTTTCAAAGGCGCAGCAGCTAGATAAAGATCAAAATGGTAAAGGTGCTGAAAAACCGCAACCACTTACGCACCAGGAAAAAGAAAACTTAACTGTACAATGGCAACAACGTCTCGCCGGTGCAGCTCAACAAGCTATGCAGGCGGGCAAGCTTGATGGTGAAATGGCGCGTATGGTTGATTTTCTTTTACAACCGCAACTGCCATGGCGAAATTTAGTCTCACGTTATCTGAATTCTATTGCACGTGATGATTATAGTTATACCCGACCTTCAACTCGTCGTGGTGATCCTGCTATTTATCCAAGTTTACGTAGTGCACAACTTGATATCACGGTAGCGATTGATACCAGTGGCTCAATTAGTCAGAATGAAATACAGGAATTTATCTCAGAAATTGATTCACTAAAAGGTCAAATGCGCGCAAGAGTTACCTTGATTGCCTGTGACTCTGAAATGGCCGAAGGTAGTCCATGGGTCTTTGAGCCATGGGAAGATTTCAGCTTACCGAAAAGAATTAAAGGTGGTGGTGGTACACGTTTTACACCTGTTTTTGACTGGGCTAATCAACAGGATAAAATACCGGATATATTAGTGTATTTTACTGATGCCGAGGGTGAGTTTCCTAAAGATGAGCCGGCCTTTGATGTACTTTGGCTGGTAAAAGGTAAAGCGAAAGTGCCCTGGGGGCAACGGGTTCAGTTAAACTAAAATATAAACTATCAAAGAAGTCCCTATGAATCTCTCTAATGAAGATAATTTAAGATTGAATGTCCTGTTGCACCAGGAGCTGCAAGCTATTCGTATTGATGAGTCAAAAATGATTGTCTATGGCTTATCAGGTAAAGGTGAAGCTAAAGTTGATCTTAAACCGAACTGTAAAGATGAAGTTTATATCAAACAGGTTAAAGAACTGATTTCCACGCATGTATTAGGATCACCTGGCGGTTACCCGATCTTCTTGCGCCGCTGGACACGCATGGGACAATCAAGAACGAATGAAAGTCTTGAACGCTTATTGCTGCTCGGTGAATCAGAAGCCATTGTTGCAGTGGTAAATGCCGATGAAGTATCAAATGAGATAGCACGTTATGCCTGGTGGGCCATGCCCACAGCAGATAATGCACGTTGTTTATTGCGACACAAAGATGTTGTTGAAGGTGGGATGGGTATAACACTGGCTGACTTTTTAGTCGAGTTTTTGCCGTTTGAAGAAGAACCTCGTGCCATGATTGAATCTGCCCGGTTAGTTTTACAACAAGGTTTGATTACAGAAGAAGTACGCGAAAGTCTATGGAAAAAAGGAAACAGGAAAAATGCCTTGTTGGTCGGTTTTTTAAAAGCATTACCTGATGATTTACCCATTGCAGCAACTGAGCATAAATTGTTCAGTGAGTTGTCTGAAAAACTTCAAAACTATAAAAATAACGTGTATGCGAAAATATTACTGCGTCTTTGTAGCAAGCAAGGGCAGGCTTACCTTACTACGGTTGAGTCGGTGATTAAAAAGCCATCAAACCAGGATGTGGTCATTTTGCTATTTGAAACCATTAAAGATTACCTCGAAACTGTAAGACCAAATCAAACGCAGTATTTTGATATTGACGATGTATTAGCTGATGCTAATAAATATGTCACCACTTCAGCTACTCAATTTGAGGATCTTAAAACTATACTAAATGCATTCCCTGAATTACATCCTCTTATCAGGTCTGTTATTGTTTTATCATTAGTAGGGGAGACATTGTTAAGACCGGTTTTTTCCCGCACGGATGCAATCGGGACACTGATGAGAAAAAAAATCAGTCATATTACTACTCCTTTACTACAAGAACTGTCTATTTTAAGAAATTAGTTTGCAATATTAGTTTACTTCACTGGTTTTGAGTTATTTTTTATTGATACAATCAATGTCCATGAGTAACTCTAAGACTACAAAAGATCTGTATGCTATGCAGATATATGCAAAACAGGTAAGAACCATTTACGGTTCCTTCATGATTGCTGTAGTGGGTTCTTTTCTTGGTGCTTTTTTTCTTATGGCGCTGCAATGGTACACAGTAGACAGAGCTATAATGTTAAACTGGTTTGCTATATTTTCATTTTTTCATATTGTTCGTGCCATTTTTATTTTTAGATTTAACAAGATTCAACCAGGAGATGATGAGTGTGTTATATGGGGTAAAGGTTTAGCTTTTAGTTCTTTGTTCGCGGGTTTGATTTGGTCACTAGGTGTTTATTTAACCTTTGTTCCTGGAAATTTAGCATATCAATTAACAGTATCTATCATTACTGTTGGCTTAAGTGCAGGTGCAGTATCAAGTCTTTCAGTTTTACGGCCGGCGTTCATGGCTTTTGTAATCCCCATCATGCTTTCTATTGTTATATTATTTCTCCTGGAAATGACATATATCACATCTATTCTTTCGATTAGCATGTTCTTAACTATGCTGTATATATTACGTGGAGCTAATAATCTTTATGTAAGTAGTATGGTCAATTTTAGATTATTACTTGAGGCTGCAGACAGGGAAAAACTACTGTTGGCTGCAAAAGAGACTGCAGAAATAGCAACCCGTACCCAGGCTGAGTTTCTTGATAACATGTCGCATGAATTACGTACTCCCTTGCATGGGATTATGGGATTTGCACAGGTAGGCACTGAAAAGACGAAAGACTTGGGTGACGAGAGTAATTACAAATATTTCTTAAGGATTATTGAAAGTGGTCAACGCTTAAAGGTTTTGTTAGATGATTTACTTGATTTGCGAAAAATCGAAGAAGGTAAAATTGTACTTGATATCAAGAAAAATAATATTCATGAAATAATTAGTGAATGCATATATGAACAAGAAGCGGTTATTAATCAGCATCAGTTAAATATAGTTTGTGATTTTGATGAAACTATAGGTGCTGTTAATTGTGATAAGTTTAGAATTGGACAGGTTGTAATGAATATTTTAAACAATGCTATAAAGCACTCACCTGCTGGTGGAAATATAACTTTTTCATCTTGTTTGGCTAAAAATATACTGGGCAAAGATGTCGTTAAGATTAGTATTTGTGATCAGGGTCCCGGTATTGCTGAAGAGGAGCATGAGAGTATTTTCAACAAGTTTGTTCAAGTTAAAAAGAGTGTAACAAACTCGGGTAGTACGGGATTAGGTTTGGCCATTACTAAAGAAATTATCCTGGCTCATAAAGGTGAAGTTTGGCTAAATAATAATGATGATGTTGGTGCTACTTTTTATTTTACATTACGGCTCTAGCCTTATAAGTGTAGCCAGCTATTTCGTTGTTCAATAATTTTCTTGTCCGCCTTGTCGTCAATTTCCAGGTAACACGAGGTTAATTCTGCAGGTTTTAAGCTTAGCGTAAAGGTATTTAATTCATCCCTGCGAAATGCATGAATAGTAAGTT
>JAOUOK010000134.1 GCA_029880425.1 Gammaproteobacteria bacterium | reverse complement strand
CTTTAGAATTTAATATATAATTAAAAAACCTGTTTTACAAAAAAAAACCTGTTTAAAACAGGTTTTTTTTGTAAATTAATATAAACTGTTAATCATACGGGTGTCTTAATACCATTGTTTCAACACGATCAGGGCCTGTTGAAATAATATCTATAGGTACACCAACGACTTCTTCAATCTTCTTAATATAAGCTTTTGCATTTTCAGGTAATTCATCATAATTCTGAATACCTATAGTACTTTCTGTCCAGCCAGGCATTTCTATATATTTAGGTACACATTGTTCATAGGCATCGGCACCAATAGGTGGCGCATCAACTTCCGCACCATCATGCTCATAACCAACGGCAATACGTAACGTTTCGATACCATCAAGTACATCCATCTTGGTCAAACAAATGCCTGTCAGTGAATTAATTTGTGCTGAACGACGTAAACATACAGCATCTAACCAGCCACAACGACGTGCACGACCGGTTGTTGCACCAAACTCATGACCTTCCTTGGCTAAATGTGCGCCAATCGGATCATTAAGCTCTTCACCATCATAAAGTTCTGTTGGGAAAGGACCTGCACCAACACGTGTTGTATAGGCTTTTGTAATGCCTAAAACATAATCAATATCTTTTGGCCCGACACCTGTACCGGTGCATGCACCACCTGCTGTTGGATTTGAAGAAGTTACATAGGGATATGTACCGTGATCGATATCCAGTAATGTTCCTTGTGCACCTTCAAACATCACGTTTTTGCCTTCAGCACGCATGCTATGAATCATACCGGTTACATCGGCAACCATTGGACGAATTATTTCAGCCATTTCAAGTCCGTAATCAAGAACTTCCTGGAAATCTACCGTGTCAGTTTTAAAATAATTTTTTAAGGCAAAGTTATGGTAATCCAGTACTTCACCTAAACGTGCGGCAAAGCGTTCGCGGTGTAACATGTCACCTACTTTGAGCCCCCTGCGCGAAATCTTGTCTTCGTATGCCGGACCAATACCACGACCGGTTGTTCCAATCGCTTTTTTACCCCGGGCAATTTCTCGCGCCTGGTCAAGTGCAATATGATAAGGAAGAATAAGTGTACAGGCTTCACTGATAAATAAACGGCCATCAGTTTCAACACCACTCTCTTTGAGCATAGCCAGTTCTTTAGTTAATGCATCAGGTGCTAAAACAACACCGTTACCAATCATACACTTAACATTATCGCGTAAGATACCTGATGGAATTAAGTGTAAAACCGTTTTCTTGCCATCAATAACTAAAGTATGACCCGCATTATGACCACCCTGAAAACGAACAACAGCATCTGCACGCTCAGTCAACAGATCAACAACTTTACCTTTGCCTTCATCACCCCATTGAGTGCCGACAACAATGACATTCTTACCCATAATTAGAACCTACTATTTAAATTTATAAATCTTTAACTTGCCAACCTGAAGCATTTTTTTCTAACTGGCGATCACATAACATTTCTTTAGCTCCACCCTTTTGACCGGGTAAGGCACAAATTACTTTCTCACCTTGCTGACGTAACTCAGTAATCTTTTGCTGCAAACCGGCATCATTGTCCGCGGGTGCAAAAATTGCTGCAAGCTGATTGTTTTTATGTGGCAATAATGAAAGTAATGTTTTTAGATCAGTGCTAAAACCCGTTGCCGGACGTGCCCGACCAAAGACCTCACCAATATCATCATAGCGGCCACCTAAAGCAATTGCCTGTCCGCGTCCGGCGACATATGCAGCAAAGACTGTACCTGTGTGATAATGATAACCACGTAACTCGGCTAAATCATAATGAATTTGAATACCTGGCAGACGTTGTTTTAGTGAAGCTGCAATATTGGTTAATTCATCCAGGGCACTTAATACACCTTTACCTGCATTTTTTAGTACATTTTTTGCTTCAGCTAAAATTGTTTCATCACCATTTAAACGGGTCAGCGTACTTATAGCATTTCCAATTTCTTTATCCAGTTTCCACTCTTTTAAATAAGCAGTAATTTCTGTATTTGCCTTACGTTGTAAACTATCAAATAACGTGGCTTCCTGTTCTTTATCCAGGCCTGCCTGTTTTACCAGTTCACGATAGATACCTACATGACCAAGATCAATAAACGGGCTATCAACCCCCGCCAATGCCAGTGTTTCTAACATTAACGTTATGACTTCAACATCACTTTCAATACCCGCATGACCATAAAGTTCAGCTCCCACCTGTAACGGGCTGCGTGAACCGGCAAAACCATCGCTACGGGTATGTAAAACTGTACCCATATAACATAAACGTGTCGGTGTATCTTTTTTCAGCTGGTGTGCATCAATACGTGCCACCTGGGGTGTCATATCTGCACGAACACCCATCAAGCGGCCGGTTAACTGATCGGTTAACTTAAACGTTTGCAGGTCTAAATCATTACCCGTGCCGGTTAAAAGTGATTCCAGGTATTCAATAAAAGGTGGCATCACAAGATCGTAACCCCAGCTTTCATAAGTATCTAATAATTGTCGACGTAACTGTTCCAGTCTTTGCGCCTGCTCTGGCAAGACTTCTTCAATTCCCTCGGGTAACAACCAACGATCAGTTTTATTCATATTATTTATATTAATTACTAAAGCTAATTTATTGCGTCAGAAAATAAACGATAGTTGCGCCTATTGTCATACTAATTAATCCCATTATGCGCAGCGTACCTTCATCAAGCTCACGTATAGTACTCATAGTCTGCTTAAAAGCTTTTGGGTTAAGTGAAGGTAATAAACCCTCTATTACCAAGACCAAACCCAATGCTATCCATAATGAATCCCACATCGATTATTATTTCTTATTTCGATTTTTTAAAGTACTTGAAAAACTCTGAACTCGGATCAATAACCAAGATGTCACTTTGATTATCAAATGAATTTTTATATGCTGTTAAGCTACGATAAAAAGAATAGAACTCACGGTCTTTATTGTAAGCTTTTGCATAAATTTCAGCTGACTTACCATCACCATCACCACGTATTTTTTCTGCATCTCTATAAGCGTTTGCTAGAGTAACAGTCCGTTGACGATCGGCATCAGCACGAATTTTTTCTGCTGCTTCAGCACCACGCGAACGATAGTCTTTAGCAACCCGGGTACGTTCCGCTTCCATACGACGATAAACAGAGTTACTGATATCCTGGCTAAAATCAATTCGTTTAACACGCACATCAACAAGTTTAATACCAAACTTACCCACTTGTTCATTTGCAACTATTAAGCTTTCATCCATGAGTTTTTCACGTTCGCCAGCGATTACTTCTTTGATTGTCCGCTTACTAAACTGGTCACGTAAACCATCGTTTACAACGGTATATAAACGTTCAGCTGCAATACGTTCATTGCCGCCTGACATAGATTTATAGAACGTTTCTACATTGCTAATACGCCACTTAACAAAGAAATCAACGTTAACGTTTTTCTTTTCTTTTGTAAGGTAAATTGCTGGACGCGCATCCAGAGTAAGAATACGTTTATCAAACTTTTTAATATTATTAACCAGCGGTATTTTAAAATAAATACCTGCTTCATAATCTGACTTAACGATTTCACCTAAGCGAAATTTTAAAACCAGCTCACGTTCATCAACAATAAAAATTGACATTAATCCACCGACTAAAATAATAACGGCAGCTATTAAACCTGAAGTTTTCATATCAAACATGATTAACGACCCTCCCGGTCACGTAATGAATCACGTGAACGTGATGAACTATTATCTAATGGACCTGGTAATGATTGTTTAATTTGTTCCAGGTCATCTGAAGTGATGGAAGAACCCTGGCGTGATTGCAAACGATCTAACGGCAGGTACATCAGGTTATTACCTTTTTTCACATCAACCATAACTTTGTTACTACGACTTAAAACTGATTCCATTGCATCTAAATAGAGACGATCACGGGTAACAGCAGGTGCTTTCTTATACTCAGTTAATACTTTAAGGAAACGTTGAGTTTCACCATTTGCCCTGGCAATCACCTGGTCACGGTAAGCGACGGCCTCCTGCCCCATACGTGCAGCTTTACCACGGGCTCTTGGTAAAATGTCGTTAGAGTATGCCTCTGCTTCATTTACCAAACGCTCCTTATCTTCTCGTGCTTTAACCGCATCACTAAATGCATGTTGCACCTGTTCAGGTGGCTGTGCATTTTGCATATTTACATTAGTTACAATCAAACCTGTTTTATAACCATCCAGAATATTTTGCATTAACTCTTTAGTCCCCGATGCAACCTGGACACGGCCATCTTTAATAACAAAGTCCATGTTATTTTTACCTACGATTTCACGCATGGCAGTTTCAGTTACCTGGCGTAACGTTGTATCAGGTTCCCTGACATTGAAAACATAATCCTTGGCATTGCTCACTTTGTATTGAACAGCAAACTGAATATCAACAATATTTTCATCTTTGGTCAGCATCAATGATTCATGTGAAGTTGCACCAATGTTAAGACTACGCACACGGTCAACATCGACAATTTCAACTTTTTCAATAAAGCGTGGATACCAATGTGGACCCGGTTCAGTAATACGGTCAAATGCACCTACGCGTAATACAACACCTTGCCGACCTTCATCGATGATATAAATACCCGACAGGCCCCAAAGTACAACTATGATCAACGCGATAAAACCAACCCCTTTTGAGCCACTGGAAGAGCCACTGCCACCACCAGAACGACCACCTTTACCGCCAAACAGGCTGGTGACTTTTTCATTGAGTTTTTTGAATACTTCATCAAGATCAGGCGGACCATCCTGGTTGTTTTTATTACCCCAGGGATCTTTATTACCTGAACCACCGGGCTCATTCCATGCCATTTTCTGGTCAGGAGCTGTTATTTTTTCAACTTCTTCTTTCGACATTATACGTCTCATCTTTTAGCTTCAAATTAAGTTAATTGTTGATCACACACAAAGGGTGACATTCTATTGGGCTTGGGCTTCTGCCGCAAGCTGGAGGGGGGCTTCATTCTCAATGATATACTGATCAATCGCTTCATATTTGACCAAACTATCCCAATCCGCACGTCTCAGTGTGACATCCATCGTCCAGCCACCTTGTTCCTGTATTTCATCCTGGTTAACTGAGCCGGTTTCAAATAAGCGGGCATGTAATTTTCCGGCACTGGCAGGGAGAGAAAGAATACGGTGAATCATGTCTGAAGTTGCCCGTTCCGCGATGGCTTCATAAACTAATTCCAGCCCTTCACCGGTTAATGCTGAGACCCAGACTCGGATCGGCACACCGGCCTCATCCCTGTCTATACGCGGGGTGACATCTTCAAGTAAATCAATCTTGTTAAATACCATGAGTTGCGGCCTGTCATCGGCGCCAATTTCATCGAGTACCTTGTTCACTTGCTCTATATTGCTGTCACGTTCATCGCAGGATGCATCCACCACGTGAAGCAATAAGTCAGCATCCTGGGTTTCTTTTAGCGTCGAGCGGAATGCCGCAACCAGGTCATGGGGCAACTGGCGAATAAATCCAACCGTATCCGCGAGTACCACCGGGAAACCGGCAGGTAACTTGACTCTTCTGAGAGTTGGATCCAGTGTGGCAAAAAGTTGATCGGCCGCATAAACCTCGGCATTGGTTAAACTATTAAATAATGTCGATTTACCCGCGTTGGTATAGCCGACTAATGAAATCGTAGGTACATCGGCTTTTTTACGTGCCCGACGACCCTGCTCACGTTGCCGTTGTACTTTTTCCAGCCGACTTTTTAAGGTCCGAATTCGGTGTCCGATTAAGCGCCGATCG
>JAOUOK010000133.1 GCA_029880425.1 Gammaproteobacteria bacterium | reverse complement strand
GAATGATTTACAGCTTCAAGCAATGATTTTTCTAATAATTGCTGCCCGATTTTTGCATCCGTTGCTATGTAGGCAAGCATTGTAGCCATATCAGGCCGTATCATGCCTGAACCTTTGGCAATCCCACTAATTGTAATCGTTTGCTTATTTATAATGAGCGTACGTGTAAAGCCTTTAGCAACAGTATCTGTTGTTAATATGCCATGAGCTGCATCTTGCCAGTTCTTTTCTGATAAGTTCTCGTATGCCGTTTTAATGGCATTTGAAAATTTAGCAACGGGTAAAAACTCACCTATAACTCCTGTTGAGAATGGCAGTACTTCTGCAGCTGAAACTGAAGTAGCCTCTGCAACCATTTCACAACAATACTCAGCATCATTAATACCCTGTTCACCTGTACCCGCATTAGCATTACCGGTATTCACCAATAAATAACGTGGCTGTGTAACTGCAAGATGTTTTTTTGAAATAATCACGGGAGCAGCACAAAATGAATTTTGCGTAAATACAGCCGCGGTACAAGAGTTCTCGGCTATTTCTATTAAGACCAGGTCCCGGTGATTTTCTTTCTTTATTCCTGCACAAGCGACACCTAACCGTATACCTGCTACAGGAAAATTTTCAAAATCAATATTTTTTTCTTTTTCCATTTTTGTTCACCAAACTTATCGTAACCTGATTTTATTAAATCAGTGCATCACGATTAGTTAAGTTTACCGTGACACTGTTTATATTTTTTACCCGACCCGCATGGGCATGGTTCATTTCGCCCTACTTTTCTCTCTTCCCTGACAAAAGGAGTATGTTCCTCGTCACTTTCTGTCGTACCCATTGCTGAAGCATTTTCATGTTGGTATTCAATTCCTTCACTACTTTGTCGTCGCTGCTCTTCAAGCGCTGCAATTTCTTCCTCGCTTCTAAGCTGTACCTTACTTAAGATAGTCACAACATCATGCTTTATTCGATCCAGCATTTCGGTAAACATTTCAAAAGATTCACGCTTATATTCCTGCTTCGGATTCTTTTGTGCATAACCACGAAGATGAATACCCTGTCGTAGCTGATCCATCATCGCCAGGTGCTCTTTCCATGAAGAATCCAGTTCCTGTAACATGATCGCTTTTTCAACATGTCGCATTGTTTCAGCACCATATTGTTTTTCTTTTTCCAGGTAGGCATTTACAATTTCATTAAGTATTTTTTCACGTAATGAATCTTCATTTAAAGCTGGATCCTCTTCCAGCCATACACGTACATTACATTGAACGCCAAACTCACCTTCCAGTGCTTCTTCGAGTCCGTGTAAATCCCATTGCTCTTCAATACTTTGTGGTGGAACGTAAGTACTAATAATATTATTAACGACGTCATGACGAATCGCTTCTATACTATCCGAAATATCACTTAACTTCATAAGCTCATTTCGTTGCTCGTAAATAACCTTACGTTGATCATTAGCAACATCATCATACTCAAGCAGTTGTTTACGCATATCAAAGTTATGACCTTCAACTTTACGTTGCGCATTTTCAATCGCTTTACTTACCCATGGATGCTCAATTGCTTCACCTTCATTCATTCCTAAACGCTGCATCAATCCTGCTACACGTTCTGATGCAAAAATACGCATCAGGTTATCTTCTAAAGACAGGTAAAAATGAGAAGAACCTTTATCCCCCTGACGACCAGCACGACCTCTTAACTGGTTATCAACACGACGTGATTCATTACGTTCAGTACCGATAATATGCAAGCCACCTGCTTCAACAACTGTATTATGCCGTTCTTGCCATGCTGCTTTGCGTTTCTCAATTGTTGCTTCGTCAGGGCTGCCTAATGCTGTAATCTCTGCTTCAAAATTACCACCGAGAACAATATCTGTACCACGACCCGCCATATTTGTGGCGATGGTAATTGCACCGGGTTGACCTGCCTGGGCTACAATCTCGGCTTCACGATCATGCTGCTTGGCGTTTAATACTTCATGTTTAATTTTTGCTTTCTTTAATAATCCGGAAAGATATTCAGATACTTCAATTGATGATGTCCCGACCAATACGGGTTGCCCGCGTTTTTGACAATCCATAATATCGACAATAATGGCATCAAATTTTTCTTTCATTGTCAGGTATACAAGATCACCGCGATCATCCCTGACCATCTTACGGTGAGTCGGGATAACCACAACTTCCAAGCCATATATTTGCTGGAATTCATATGCCTCGGTATCAGCCGTTCCTGTCATCCCAGATAATTTTTCATACAGGCGGAAGTAATTCTGGAATGTTATGGATGCCAGTGTCTGGTTTTCCTGTTGAATAGGTACTCCTTCTTTCGCCTCAACCGCCTGGTGTAATCCATCAGACCAGCGTCGTCCGGGCATTGTCCTGCCGGTAAACTCATCAACAATGACTATTTCATTATTAGCAATAATGTAATCAACGTCTATTTGATAGAGAACATGCGCTCTTAAACCCGCGTTAACATGATGTAATAAGCCAATATTAGAAACATCATAAAGACTGGACTCTTCAGAAAGTAAGCCCAGCTCCGTCAACAATTCTTCAACATGTTGATGACCTTCCTCGGTAAGAAAGATCTGCTTGCTCTTTTCTTCAACGGTATAATCACCAGGCCCATCTTCAACTTCCTGTTTTACAAGCTTTGGAACCAGCTCATTAACCTTGTAGTAATGTTCTGAACTGTCTTCAGCCGGACCGGAGATGATAAGCGGGGTACGTGCTTCATCAATCAGGATTGAGTCCACCTCATCAATAATGGCGAAATGCTGGCCACGTTGAAATTGTTCTTCATGACTAAATGCCATGTTGTCACGCAAATAGTCAAAACCAAACTCATTGTTCGTGCCATAGGTAATATCTGCGCTGTATGCTTTCTGCTTATCTTCAAATGGCATTTCGGAGACAATCACGCCGACACTCATACCAAGAAAGTTATAAAGTTTTCCCATCCACTCAGCATCACGTGTTGCCAGATAATCATTAACGGTAATGACATGAACACCCTTACCCGTTAATGCATTAAGGTATGCAGGCAAAGTCGACATCAGTGTTTTACCTTCACCTGTTCTCATTTCAGATATTTTACCGTCATGTAAGACCATGCCACCGATCATTTGCACATCGTAATGGCGCATGCCTAAAGCACGTTGACTAGCTTCCCTGACGGTTGCAAATGCTTCAGGTAATAAATCATCAAGCGTTTCGTCTTGCTCCAGGCGTTGACGAAATTCATCAGTTTTTGATTTAAGTTGCTCGTCAGTCAATGACTGCATACTTGATTCAAGCTCGTTAATTTTAGCCACCGTTTTGCGCATGGCTTTAACGAGCCTGTCATTGCGACTGCCAAATATTTTCTTAAAAATTTTCCCAACCATAATTTTATCTTTTCTTAATTTTATGTAAGTACTTACTGACGAATTTTGCTTTACTGCAAAAGAATTTATTGGTTCATACCACAACACAAGCGGCATATTCTACAGGCGATGAATGCATTTGTCCTGTGTAGAATTCTTCTGACTAAGTATATTTATACAGACAAAATTCTGGACCTTAACCAGGTTATTTGTCCTTATTCATATTGGCTACCCGCGGCATAACCCGTGGTTTAATTAAGCCACTTTTCGTGAAATGTAGCCCGGTAGCAGGAAAATCAACCCGGGTAAGTTCCTTGATTAATTTCGCTGCTTTTTGGGATTTATCCAGTAAAGTTCCTTGTGGTCTGAACTGGCGGGCTGAAATAATTTGCCCCTGTTTAAACTCACCTTTAGCCGACACAGTCACTGATAAGATTGGAGCTACTCCATTATCACCCGTAATTCGGATTCCCTGGTAAGTGATAAAATTTCCCAGGCTGTAGGCAATGAGGCGATTCTTATACAGTTCCAGCGCCCTGGGTACGTGTGGCCCATGTCCAATAACCAGGTCTGCACCCGCATCAATGGCCGCATGACTAAACTTAACAACGTCCCCCCGATCTTCACCATAAAATATTTCGTTTTTGAAAGGGACATGCTTAACATCTTTTCCTTCGGCTCCTGCATGGATAGAAACAAAAACAAGGTCACTATTCTTATCAAGTTCTTTTATTTGCTTTATCGCTAACTGAATATCCAGTAAATCGTGCGAACCGCCAAAAGGTGCATATGCAATCCATGTTACTATGCTGCCTTTCACTTTCCAGCGTGCAATATCACCCAGGCGCCCGGTATGACGTAACCCAACTGCAGCAAGTGCTTTCATCGAAGCACTTCGGCCTTCTTCACCAAAATCACGCGCATGATTATTAGCAAGACTCAGCACATCAAAGCCTGCAGATTTAAGGTATTTTGCATAATGCGGTGGTGAACGAAAAACATAACATGCTGAGCGTTTTTTACATTTTTTCGCTGCTTCGCCACCGTCTAACAGCACCCCTTCCAGGTTTCCAAAAGTAATATCTGCAGTGTTTAAAAACGGCGTAATAGCTTTTAATAATTCTGAGCCATCATTAGGTGCAAGGCGATCAACTGGGAAATTTGTCCCCAGCATAATATCGCCAACCGCCTTAATATGAAGATCAGGCTTTTCTTTCTTTTTACTGATTTCATCACCGGGTTTGGTAACGGGTATAGAACAGCCACTCAAGCTAAAAGTCAGGATCAAAACAACGAAAAGAGGAGAAGAAAAATATTTCACGAGGATTAAATTTGAGCCAATTCGATAACATCGTATTGGCTCATGAAAAGGCTAGCGGGAAGCGTGAATGTACTTTTTAGGGTTTACTGCTCTACCATTGTAAAGTACTTCAAAATGTACGTGAGGACCTGTAGAACGTCCACTGGTACCCATTTTGGCAATAATTTGCCCTTTCTTAACCGTATCACCTACTTTAACGATATTTTCGCTGTTGTGTCCATAGCGCGTTGAGTAGCCTTTACCATGGTTAATTTCGACAAGACGTCCATAGCCCGATCGTTTGGCAGAATAAGTAACGACACCAGCAGCAACCGCGACGACATCTGAACCCATTTTACCGGCAAAATCGACACCTGAGTGATGAACCCGACGGCCATTAAATGGATCTGTACGAAGCCCAAAATAAGATGATAACCAGCCGCGTGTAATAGGACGACCCGCAGGCATAACTTCTGCTTCCAGGTTCCGGTTCATCATCATGGTTTCTAAAACACTAAGTTGTTGAGTACGATCATCTAATTGAAGTGATAAATTTTTAAGTGATGTCATAAAATCAGGCACTTGCATTTCAGAAGAGACTTCACTTGCTGCTACTGGACCACCTTGTGCAGGTGATTGACTAAAATCAAACTCGCCACTATCTAACTTGGCCATAGTGGTTAAACGAGATCCGAGCGCATCTAAACGAATAACATGAGCCTGAAGTTTACCGAGACGTAATGCTAAAGCATTCATATTTTCTTCAGCGGTTTTTGTTACTTCATCAATTTTAAGTCGCTGCATATCCATTTCAGATTGCATAGCAACCATCAAGTCATCTGGATTGGCCTGCATGTAATGCACACCAATCTTGTAACCGGTAAATAAAAATGTGGCAGGTAAAATGACAAATAACGCCATCAAAACTGTGGCTACTTTCTTTTTATTTAAGGTAACTAAACTCGAAGATCCCTTTTTTCGCTTGAGCAGGATAATATTCATTTTTGCTACTGAGCGCCTCAATTTTTTTATTTTATTGTATAATGTTTATCTTGTATCACACGTATCGCACGCAAACTACTAATTTATATTATGAATTCTCCAAAGCCAATGTTCAAGTATTTGAATCGAAAAAAAGATGGTGTTGCAG
>JAOUOK010000132.1 GCA_029880425.1 Gammaproteobacteria bacterium | reverse complement strand
AATATAAACAACATATCATAGCAGTTGCATTAACCAGTCATGAAGGTGATTTTTCTCATTCTTTATCAAAACAAATTTACCGTGGGAAGCGCCGTCCACAGGGACATTTGCTCGCGCAGGCACTCACTTATCATTGTGGTGTTGAGGATGCCGCAACACTGCAATACGCACGGATAATGCGAATTGCGGTCCATCCTCACTGTCAACAACAGGGTATTGGAACAAAACTGCTTAAATTTATTATTGATAACGAAAAACATTCAGCTTGTGATGCAGTCGGAACAAGTTTTGGAATGAATACTGCCTTGTTGAATTTCTGGATTAAGGCAGGACTTGAAGTAGTACGTATTGGTTTCAGGAGAGAACAAACCAGTGGTGAACACGCGGCAATAATGTTATCAGGCTTATCGGTTAAAGGTGAGAAAGTTAAACAAGAAGCACTTGAGCGGTTTAACGGCCAGTTGAGTTTCTGGTTTGAAGACCTGTTGAAAGATATTCCCGGGGAAATTAAAAAACAATTTCCTGCTGAATTTACCAGGGCGGGAAAATTATCAGCGCTGGAGATAAAAGATCTTAACTCGTTTGTGCTGTATTCACGTAATTACGAGTTAACTATTGCTGCCTTGAATAAACTGGTCATGATAAAAAAGGCTGAAATTGCAGAAGAAAATTTTCCTGGTGACTATCGAAAAGTTCTGAATTTGAAAGTACATGATAAGAAAAGCTGGAAAGAGATTGTTCTGGTGCTGGGGCTTAGTGGTCAGGATGAAGCGAGGAAACTTTTTCACAGCGCGATAAAATATTTAACCATGTGAGAAGGTTAAGAGCAGAGACAAATTTCCCTTTTATTAATTTTGTTACAAATAATTAATAATTAAACATGGTATTTGTTTGTGATGGTACATATAGTTTGGGTATAGCCGTGTCAGGTGAAGCCTTATGTAAAGCCAAAGGTGGTAATCGTATAATTGCCTGTTTAAATAATTTTATTTTGATTTTTGGGGTTAAGTGTAGTGACTATAAAAGATAATCTGTCTTCATCACTTGAAGAAGTTAAGGGTGATGAAGCATGGCGTATGTTCAGAATTTTAAGTGAGTTTACAGAAGGCTTTGACAAGTTGTCTGATCTCGATTTTGCCGTTACCATTTTTGGTTCAGCAAGATTCAAGGAAGAAAATCCGTATTATAAAGCTACTGTCGAAATTGCACAGGCCCTTGCAAAAGAAGGGTTCCCGATTATCTCGGGAGGAGGTCCCGGCGTGATGGAAGCGGCTAACAGGGGCGCTATGGATGTGGACCAGGTTTCAGTAGGTTTAAATATCCAGTTACCTGAAGAGCAACATCCTAACCCGTATCAAAGCGTGGCACTCAACTTCCGTTATTTCTTTGCGCGTAAGGTGATGTTTGTTAAGCATTCGATGGGTTATGTCTGTATGCCCGGTGGTTTTGGCACCATGGATGAATTCTTTGAAGCATTAACCTTAATGCAAACCAACCGTATTTATCATGTACCCTTAATTTTATATGGTACAGAATTCTGGCAGGGCCTGATTGACTGGATGAAAAAAACCTTAACTCAATTTGAAACCGTTTCAGAAATTGATTTTGATTTGATTACATTAACCGATGACATTGATGAGATTGTCTCGGTTATGAAAGAGCACAGAATATGGAAACAAAAACAAATTGAGCTGGCTAAAAAGAAACAGTGACTCAGGATGTGGGTTAACGACTGCCGAGTAATTTAGCGACGGCTTTATCACTGCCGAGTAAGCCGACAATAAAGCCAACAGCAGCAAGACTTCCAAAGACGATCATAACAAACCAGTAACCGAGCTCAATCAGTACAGGCATAAAAACAGGTAAGCCAAATCCCAGCAGGGCAAAAACAGTACTGACGAATACTACAATTTTTCGGTTTAAGGAACGATAAACAAATTCATCATTGTTCTTTTCAAAAATATTGAGTACGGGGGAAAAAACTTTCTTAAGTAAATTTATCATGCCGGTTTCAATTTAGGGTTTTTAGTGAGTCGTTGAAATCGTTTTTTCAATGGGCAAGCCTGCCACTTTCCATTCCGGGTAACCTTTTTCCAGCCGATGTGCCTGGAAACCTTTTTTGCGAAGTTGTTCCACCGCATCGAAGGCCAGTATGCAATGAGGGCCGCGACAATAAGCGACAATTTCCTGTGCAGGATCCAGTTGTTGCAGGTGCTGTTCAAGTTCTTCAATCGGGATATTAATCGCGCCCCGAACATGGCCTGCATCATATTCTTCTTTTGGTCGTACATCCAGTACTGTAACGAGATCCTGTTTTACCCGTTTAAGCAGTTCAGTTGCCGGGATGGGATCAAGATGATCTTTTGCTGTTAAGTAAGTAGTTACTATTTTATCAACATCTGAAATATGGCGTTCAGCTACATCGCGTAAAGAGTCGAGCAAATGAATGACATCATCCCCGCTGATACTGTAATAGACCTTAAGTCCTTTTTTTTGGCTTGTCACCAGGCCTGCCTGGCGTAAATGTTGGAGATGTTGTGAAGTATTGGCTACGCTAAGTGATGTGCTGTTGGCTAACGACTCCACGCTACGTGCACCTTGGGCCAAAAATTCAAGCAATTCCAGGCGGTTAGGGTTACTCAAGGCTTTACCCACCCTGGCAAACTGGCTAAAGAGGTCACTTTTGAATGTATTGGCTCTCATATTATTTAGATTTAATCTATTCAAGTAATTAATTGAATGCTAGAATTTAATTTTCATCTTATAGCTAGATGGGTTTCAGGGCAAGCCTGAAAAATAATTCTTAAGCCAGGTAAACGATTATGTCACTCGAAGAATTTTTATTAACTAATGAGAAACAGGTTCGAATGAGCTTTTTTTTTGGCATGCTGGCTTTTATCGGTATGTGGGAATTTATTGCGCCTAAACGTGCATTAAGCGTTTCGAAATTGATTCGCTGGGCCAATAACCTTGGCCTGGTCTTTTTTAACAGTATTATTCTTCGTGTTTTGTTTCCCGCGGCAGCCGTGGGTATGGCAGCGTTTGCGACTGAGCAAGGCTGGGGATTATTTAACTATTTTGAGGTACCGGGCGGGCTGGCGATAATCGCGTCCATCGTGATTATGGATCTGATTATTTATATCCAGCACGTGATGGTACATGCGATCCCGTTGTTGTGGCGTTTGCACCGTGTGCATCATGCTGACCTTGATTATGATGTTACAACTGGTGCCCGTTTTCATACCATAGAAATTATTCTTTCCATGCTAATCAAGTTTGCAACGATAGTGTTACTGGGACCTCCCGTCGTTGCGGTGATTATGTTTGAAATTATTCTTAACGCAACAGCGATGTTTAATCACGGTAATATTTCTTTGCCTAAAACGCTGGATAAATATTTACGCTTAATACTGGTTACACCGGATATGCACCGGGTACATCATTCAGTTGAAGATGATGAAGCTAATAGTAACTTTGGATTTAGTTTACCGTGGTGGGATCGAATATTTGGAACATACCGTGCTCAACCCCGTGCTGGTCATAAAGAAATGACGATTGGTATCAATAAGTACCGTGATCCTAAACTGGTGAGTTGGTTACCGGGATTACTTGTCTTACCCTTTATCGGTAAGATGTCAGGCTACGTGATCAATCGTCGGCAATGGGACGATGGCAAAAAAAATATTAAAGAAGAATAAAAATGAATAAGTCTTTATTACGAATAATCCTGTTGCTGGTACTCATCGCGGGCATAACAACCGTGATTATTTATCGTGATCAACTCGATGCTGCAGTGTTGGAAAGCTGGATCAATGAGGCCGGTATACTCGGTCCACTTGTATTTATGTTTATTTACATCATCGGTACGGTGTTCTTTCTTCCCGGTTCAGTTTTAACACTTGCCGGTGGTGCTCTTTTTGGACCCGTTTACGGCACATTTTATAATTTAACCGGGGCAACGATCGGTGCAGCTATTTCTTTTTTAATTGCGCGTTACATGTTATCCGATTACGTCGAGAAAAAAACCGGTGGCCGCATGAAACAACTTAAGGACGGGGTTGAGAAAGAAGGCTGGCGTTTTATTGCTTTTGTTCGCCTGGTCCCGCTGTTCCCGTTTAACCTGTTAAATTATGCGCTGGGCTTAACACGAATTAAATTCTCGCACTATGTTATCGCTTCTTATATCTGTATGTTACCGGGCGGCCTGGCTTATACTTATTTTGGTTATATCGGGAAAGAAGCCGCAACCGGTGGTGAAGGTTTAATTCAGAAAGGCTTAATGGCATTGGCACTGGTTGCAGTGATTATTTTTATCCCGCGCTTTATCAGTGCCTTACGCCAGGGGCCGATGCTGGATGTTGATAGCTTAAAACAAAAGTTAGATAACCATGAAGATATACTTGTGCTTGATGTTCGCACAGCAGAAGATTTTATTGGCGAACAGGGCCATATCAGTAATGCAATGAATATTGCCGTTGAAGAATTGCCTTCACGTATGGATGAATTAATTGATCGTACAGAAAAACCGATTGCAATAGTTTGCCGCACCGATCGCCGTTCCGCAAAGGCAGCGCAAATTCTGGCTAAGAATGGTTTTTCAGATGTTCATGTCGTGAGACAAGGTATGACCGACTGGAACAAAAAAGGTTATCCTACCGGGTAAGACTTCATCAATAATTGAACACTTTGTGCCGAAAGCGCATTCCGTTGCCGGGTTTTTAGCGCTGGTTTGAATGAAATAACAGGGTTTATTATGCACGCCACTTTACCGCATTTAGCTAAAACAGATTTCCCAAATCTTAAACGCGATCAGCTCGATACATTACAGGTTAATCTCGGTTACTTATGTAACCAGTCGTGCTTGCATTGTCATGTTAATGCCGGGCCAAAACGTAAAGAAATTATGAAAGCTGAAACCATTGATGACATTATTGGTTTTTTAGCCAGGAATAAAATTAAAAAACTGGATTTAACCGGTGGTGCACCAGAACTAAACCCGCATTTTCGTAGGCTCGTATCGGAAGCAGTTAAGATGGGAGTGCATGTTATTGACCGTTGTAACCTGACGGTATTGCATGAACCTGGCCAGGAAGATACGGCTGATTTTTTAGCGCAGCATAATGTTGAAGTGGTGGCTTCCCTGCCATGTTACCTTGAAGAAAATGTAGATGGGCAACGCGGCGACGGGGTGTTCCAGACCAGCGTTGAAGCTATCCGCTTGTTAAATAAAACAGGTTACGGTATTGATGCTACGGGCCTTGAATTAAATTTAATGTACAACCCGGTGGGTGCACATTTACCACCGGCGCAATGCCAGCTGGAACAGGATTATAAACGTGAACTAAAACAACGCTACGATATTGTTTTTAGTAATTTATATACCCTGACCAATATGCCGATTAAACGTTTTGGAAGCACCTTAATTTCAAAAGGTGAGTTTGATAATTACATGGTCTTGTTAAAAGGTGCTTATAAGCAGGATAACCTTGCAACAGTGATGTGCCGTAGCCTGGTAAGCGTAGACTGGCAGGGTTATCTTTATGATTGCGACTTTAATCAAATGCTGGAATTAGCTTTGATGGAAAAGGGCAAGAGAATGCATCTGAATGATATTAGCAATGACAACATGTATGAACGTGATATTATCATTGCTGATCATTGTTATGGGTGTACGGCGGGGCAAGGTTCAAGTTGTGGCGGTGCCCTTGCCTAATGAATCGTGAGAAGCCAGATTACCGCGTTTACCCTCTGTGAGTATGTTAATGTGGGGCACGATGAAAACTTATTCAAAACGCTTATGTACTAATCGTACATTCCACTTTTTTCAT
>JAOUOK010000131.1 GCA_029880425.1 Gammaproteobacteria bacterium | reverse complement strand
AAAGGTAGAAGAAGGCTTAAGCCAGGTTAAAGCTTTTCCGCAAGTCGTACATAATGCAATAAAACTTATTGATAGCGAAAGCGCAGACGTCAGGGAAATAGCTTCAGTAATAAATAAAGAGCCTGTACTTACAGCGCGATTGTTATCGCTATCTAACTCATCATTTTATGGTTTTAGTAAGCGTATAAGTAGTGTGGAACATGCCTGTGTTATTTTAGGGAAACATGTTTTAAAAAATATATTAATTTCAGCTGCTGCGATGGAATGTTTTCCTGCTACAGAAACTAGAAGAAAGGTATGGGTTCATTCAATTGAAGTAGCAGGTGTCGCAAAATTACTGGCGGATAAATTAAATAAGACTTCAGACATAATTTATATTTCAGGGTTGTTACATGATATAGGTAAATTTTTACTTATGGATATATTACCGGAGTTTTATGAAAAATATTATTCGGAGAATAAACAAAGCAACGAGGTTTCGATAATAAAGGAAACTAAAGAGGCTGGGGTTAATCATGCGCAAGTGGGTGCGAAAATTATTGAGCTTTGGAATTTGCCTGAAGAAATTAAAATAATGGTTGAGCAACATCATCAGCTTCCTGATGAAAATGTTTCAGTAGACAGTAAGCTTTTATGTTTAGCTAATGATATATGTCATATGCTAGAAGATGGTAAACCTGATGACGAGATTTTTAAAATTATAAATGAATGCAAGGTTGAGGATATGTTTGATGGTGTGCAAAACATTGAAAGTATGCTTGCTGAAATCAAATGTGAAATATCTTCGCTCGATGGGGTGCTTGATAAGCTATGAATTTAAACATGTTATTAACAAGGTTTTAAGTGTATGACGAATCTTGATGAGCAAAAACAGCTGGAAAGTCTTGCGCAGGCAAATGTAAGAATGATTTTACTTACCTATACACTGCAAAATATACGGGAATTTGAAAATGAATTTTCTGTAAAAGGAGATCTTGAAACATTCTATCTGAAAATAGTCGAAGAAGTCACAATGCTGCTGGATTCAAGTTATGGTGCCTATGGTCAATTTGATGACGATGGTCATGTTAATGAATTTTACACTAAAGGATTAGATGAAGAGAAAAAGTTGAAAATATTCAATGTGCCACAGTACAAGGAGCTTATTAACGATGTGTTTAATACAGGTAAAGCAAAAATTATAGATAGTAATGTTCATCATGGAATAATGTCGTTAATTGCCATGCCAGTAAAAGTTGAAGATGAGATACGTGGAGTTGTTTGTTTAACAGGAAAGAAAAATGATGAAGCATACAATGAAACTGATGAAATGCTACTTCAGTTAATGATAACGGAAATTGAACAGATTTTCCTGAGGGCAGATTTGTTAAATAAATTAGCTGACAGTAATGTGTTGCTGATACAGGAAAAAGAAGAACAAGCAATGCTGCTTGCTAAAATAAGTGAGATACAAAACCAGCTCTTGCAATCTGAAAAAATGGCCTCGATTGGCCAGCTTGCTGCGGGAGTCGCACATGAAATAAATAACCCGGTTGGTTATGTTAATTCAAATATTTCATCACTTGAATCATATGTTGAGGATCTTGTTTCCATAATAAATGTAGTATCAAGCACTGAAAACATTACACAAAAAGAAATAGAAAAGATCAAAAATGAAGTTGACTATAATTTTATTAAGGAAGATATAAAACAGCTGTTAAGTGAGTCAAAAGAAGGTATAGATCGTGTAAAAAAAATTGTTCATGATCTTAAGGATTTCTCGCATGTGGATGAAGAGGAATGGCAGTGGACTGATATGCATAAAGGTATTGATAGTACATTAAACGTGGTTAATAACGAAATTAAATATAAAGCAAAAGTGGTTAAAGAATATGGTGATTTGCCTGATATTGAATGTATAGCTTCGCAACTTAACCAGGTGTTCATGAATCTTTTGGTGAATGCATCTCATGCAATTGAAGATCAGGGAATAATAACAATACGTTCAGGTAAGCTGGGTGATGATAACGTTTGGGTAGAAATATCTGATACTGGTAATGGTATAAAAGAAGAAAATATTAGTAAGTTGTTTGAGCCTTTTTTTACAACAAAACCTGTTGGTAAGGGCACTGGTTTAGGTTTGTCGCTTTCGTACAGCATTATTCAAAAGCATGGTGGGCATATTGATGTCGAAAGTGAGTTAAATAAAGGTACAAAGTTCAAAATTACACTACCTGTCAAACAACCTGTTCAAAAAGCAATAGGTTAGATTTATATTGTCTGAATATATTAAGGAATATACAGTTGAACGAACAAGAAAATATAACAGGTAAGCTGAATAAATATGCTGAAAAATTGGATGCAACTATTTTGTTTGTCGATGATGAAGCAAATATTTTATCTTCACTGAAAAGATTATTTAGACCGGTAATCGAAAATATTGTTGTGGCTGAAAGTGGTGCAGAAGCACTCGACGTACTTAAGTTGGCAAAGGTTGATGTTGTCGTTTCTGATATGAGAATGCCTGAAATGGATGGGGCGGAATTTCTTGCTCAGGTTGCTGATAAATATCCTGATACTGTAAGAATTTTGCTTACCGGATATTCAGATATAACATCAACAATTGAAGCTGTAAATAAAGGTAGTATTTATCGTTATATCAGTAAGCCCTGGGAAGATAATGACATAATTCTTACTGTGAAACATGCAATTCAGGGTAAGTTTCTTGAGAAAGAAAAAAACAGGCTTCAAGCCCTTACGGAATCTCAAAACAGAGAACTTAAAGAATTAAACCTGAACCTGGAAGAAAGAGTGAAAGTTAGAACAGAAGAGGTTCGTCAGACTATGGCTCAATTACAGGTTGCACATACTTCACTAAAGAAAAACTATGTGACAACAATCAAGGTTTTTTCAAATATCATCGAGTTGCGTGAGGGTGGTGATAATAGCCTAACGCGTAACGTTACTGATCTTGCGCAAAAAATTGCTAAAAAAATTGGTGTGTCTGATGATGACATACAGCAGGTAATTTTTGCATCCTTACTTCGTAATATCGGCAAGATAGGTTTTCCAGATGAGTTGAATAGAAAGCCTTTTAACAGTTTAAGTTATGAAGATAAGAAAAAAATGTTAAAGCATCCTGTTATCGGTCAGGGTATTTTAATGTCACTTGATTATCTTCAGAAAGCGTCCGTACTTATTCGTCATCAGTATGAGCAATATGATGGGCAGGGGTACCCCGATAAACTGCAAGGTAAAAATATTCCTCTTGGTGCCAGAATTATCAGTCTTGCAAATGATTATTATGCACAACAGTTTGGAATATTATCTTCGCACCGTCTTTCTGCCAATGAAACACTGGAATATATAAAACGCAATAAAGGGGTTCGTTATGATTCCATACTTGTTGATGCGTTATTTGAAATTTTAGGTGTAACGGATTCACTTACACATGAAGTAAAAGAAGAGAAGGTTAAGGAGTTAAAATTAAATACACTTAAGCTTATTGAAGGAATGGTTTTATCAAGAGATTTAAGTTTGAAGAATGGTGTCGTGTTATTAGCTAAAGGACAAATATTAGATAAAAACCTGATTCTTCGTGTCAGAAAAATGGAAAACTCAGTCAATGAGAAAATAGACGTCTATGTTTTATCATGAGGGAAAAATAAATGTACCGGATACTTATCGTAGATGATGAAGAAAACATTGTTAACTCACTCAAGAGAAGTTTAAGGAAAATATCAGAGTGGGAGATAGAGACATTTACCTCCGGTACAGAAGCTCTTCGCCGTGCTGAAGGCTGTACATTTGACCTGTTTATTTCAGATTTCCGAATGCCTGGATTGAATGGCGTAGAATTTCTCTCACAAGTAAAAAAAATACAACCGAATGCAGCGCGTATTATCTTAAGTGGTTATACCGATCTCGAAGCGCTGGTTGGTGCAATTAATGAGGCTGAAATATTCCGTTTTATAAATAAACCATGGAATGACTACGAATTTATTCTGACCATAGAACAGGCTTTAAAATACAAGGATATGCTGACTGAAAATCTGTACCTGGCAAACCAGGTTCGTGAGCAGAGTGAAAAATTGAGTGAAAATGAACAACTACTTTCCAGGCTTGAACAACAAAGTCCTGGGATTACAAAGGTAAACTGGTCTGATGATGGTTCAATAATACTTGAAGATGATTAGAGAAAATGGCTGACTTTGATGAAAACGAGATGAAACTTACGATTAAGCTGGTTTATTACGGACCAGCTCTTAGTGGTAAAACAACTAATCTCATGAGTTTACATGACCTGATTGATCCGCAATTGTCAGGTGACCTGATGACAATGGAAACCAAAAATGATCGCACGCTATTTTTTGATTTATTACCTATAGGTATACGTGCACCATCAGGCTTATTAATTAAATTTAAATTATTTACTGTGCCTGGACAAGTTGCTCATGATGGAACCAGGAAAGCGGTGTTGTCCCGAGCAGATGGAATTGTTTTTGTTGCAGACTCACAAAAAAATCAAAGAATCAATAACGGGGAATCTTTTCAAAACCTGGCGGATAATGCCAAGCGTGTCGGACTTGATTTTGAATCTTTGCCTGTCGTAGTGCAATTTAATAAACGTGATTTACCGGATATCGTTAGTGACGAAGAAGTAAAGGAGCGCTGGGGTAAAACAAACTGGCCCCTTCATTTTAGTACGGCGACAAAAGGAGAAGGGATTAAAGAGACATTTCAAACACTTCTAAGCCTGGTGTACCAGGACATGGAACGACGTTTTAAACTAAAAAGTGAGCATAACCTTGAGGAAAATGACTTTATTATGTCAGTAATATCATCAACTGAGATGCAGACTTAATTATGCGAATTATCCCTCAAAACCAGTTTGATCGTGATCTCGATATCGAAGAACTTCTGAAAGGATTAAATGCGAAAAAACTGCATCTTGCCTTAAAAAATATATTGGGTGAATCTGTACGCTTACTAGATACTAAAGGTAAGCTTATTTTTGGAAGTGATAAGACTGATAATAACAATCCACGAATTGCGCTTTCTATCCAGATTGAACCTGTTGCCTACCTTGAAGCTGAAGATGATACCAAAATAAGAAGTGTTGCATTATTGCTTGAGCAGTTATTAAAAAGTTCTGAGCGATATAACATGGCATCGGATTTACATCTTGAATCCGTTCACGCTGATTATGAGAAGCTTCAGAAAAAGCATGAGGCTTTATTAGCTTCAGAATCTAAATATAAAGAGCTGGCAGAAAATCTTGAACAGCGTGTACAGGAACAGGTTAAAACTATTGATAGCGCACAGCGCCAGTTATACCAGACAGAAAAACTGGCCTCGGTAGGACAACTGGCAGCAGGTGTAGCACATGAAATAAATAACCCGGTTGGATTTATTCGTAGTAATTTAAGTACTGCAAGTGATTATGTTAAAAATATTACAGAATTTGCACAACAGTTTAATGTTGGTATGGATATTGAAGCACTTAAAGCAGACTGGCAACAAAAGGATCTCGATTTTATTCTTGAAGATTTTTCTATTCTGCTTAATGAAAGCATTGATGGTGCTGACCGGGTTAAAACTATTGTGGCTGACCTCAAAGATTTTTCCAACGTTGATGGCACAGAAGTTTCCATTGCGGATATAAATAAAATTATTCAATCTGTAGGCAACGTTGCTAAAAGCCAGGTAAATCAGAAAGCGGAGATTGAATTTGATTTAAAGGCTTTGCCGAAAACACAATGCAGTTCAGGGAAGCTGGGGCAAGTATTTCTAAATATGATACAAAATGCCACACACGCTATAAAACATGACCATGGAAAAATAAAAATATCA
>JAOUOK010000130.1 GCA_029880425.1 Gammaproteobacteria bacterium | reverse complement strand
GCAACAACAGCGAATAAAGCAGTGAAAAAAGTAAACTATGAATGGCGTGACACTGGCAAAATTTTAAAAGCTGCCGCTAAAGCACAAAAAGAAGGTAAATTTGACGAAGCTGTAAAATTAGCGACTAAAGCTGAAAACCAGGCTAAAAATGCAATGGCTCAGTACCAGGCACAAAAAAATGTTCAACCACGTCTTTAATAGTATCTATTAAAATCGCTGGTCTCACAGAGCATAAGGTTTAACAAAAAAAGTCGGGATTATCCCGGCTTTTTTTTTCGCTTTGATTTATTATTCAAGTCTCAATGTAAAATGAATAATATGAATAACAATTCTGCCAGCCAACCAAGTAACCGCGATATCTATACCGTCTCAAGATTAAACCGGGAAGTGCGCACTATTTTAGAAACGGGCTTCCCTCTTCTCTGGATCGAAGCTGAACTATCTAATTTTGCCCGTCCTGCCTCAGGACACTGGTACTTTTCACTTAAAGATGAAGCTGCACAGGTTAAGTGTGCCATGTTTCGCAACCGTAACCAGTTAGTCAAAGTTCTTCCTGAAAATGGAAAACAGGTTCTGGTCCGCGCAAAGATAGGACTTTATGAACCACGTGGTGATTACCAGCTTATTATTGAACACATGGAAGAAGCCGGTGATGGTGCATTAAGACGACAGTTTGAATTATTAAAGACAAAACTCTCACAACAAGGCTTATTTGATGCGGCACACAAGAAAACGCTGCCTGCTTCTGTCACCCGCGTCGGTATCATCACCTCGGCAACGGGTGCAGCCATTCACGATATTCTGAGCACATTGAAACGGCGCTACCCAATGGAAAAAACCATTGTTTACCCCGTACCTGTCCAGGGCAAAGGTGCAAGCAATAAAATTTCAGCCGCGATTGATAAAGCCAATAGCAGGAATGAAGTGGATGTGCTGATTGTTGCCCGGGGTGGAGGTTCTTTAGAAGACCTGTGGGAATTTAACGAAGAAGTGGTTGCAAGATCTATTTATAACTCAAGGATTCCGATTGTTACCGGTATTGGCCACGAAGTTGATTTTACTATAGCAGACTTTGTTGCTGATCAACGTGCTGCTACCCCCACTGCTGCGGCTGAATTAATCAGCCCGGATCGCTACCAGCAATTACAAAGGTTAGCTTCGGTTGAATCCCAGCTTACTTATTTAATTGAGCAAAACCTGCAACAAAAGCAGCAACAGCTCGACTGGCTAAGTAAACGTGTTCGACATCCCCGGGAGCAGTTGCAAATTTTAAAAAACAGGCTCAATGAATTAAAGCAACGAAATATTTCCAGTATAAATGGCACCTTACTGGCTCGCCGTTCAAAAACGAATTTAATTCATGCAAAAATTCAGCAACATAGTCCATTACATTATTTAAAACAGTTAAAGCAAAAGTTTGAAAATATCAACTCACGATTTAATAATACAAGTAAGCAGATAATTTCAAGCCGAAGTCAAAAGTTACAACATCTTGTATTCACGCTTGATGCTGTTAGTCCTTTGCATACTTTAAAACGTGGTTATGCCATTATTAAAGATGACAAAAATAATATTGTGCGTAATGTAAAAGATGTAAAGAAAAAACAGCTTATAAAAACAGAATTGGCCAAAGGTTCCATTCTCTCAACTATTACAGAAATACATAATGATTAAAAAAACACTATTTGTACTGGCGATTGGACTGTTTACATTTAAACATAGTATGGCGGAAATGTTACCCGCCGCCCTTCCCGTTCCGGGAGGAATAGCCATTATTGATTTAAAGGATGATTTTAACGAACAAGCAAAAGCCTATTTTGGAAAAAAACGGGTACTTACCCGTAAAGTCAATAATGCCTGGCAAGCCATGGTGGGATTACCATTAAAGATAAAACCAGGAATTCATAAAATTTTCACAATTGATACCCGTGGAAATAAAAAACATTACCCGTTTTCTGTTGCCAACAAGGATTATGAAACACGTCATCTCACGATAACAAACAAACGCATGGTATCACCGACCAAAAAGGATATTGAACGTCATTACAAAGAAAGGCCACTGATTCTCGCGGCCTTAAAAAAATGGACTGAACATGAAAATGTTCAGACAGATTTTATCGTACCAGTAGAGGGACGATTCAGCAGCATCTTTGGCTTAAAACGAATTTATAACAAACAAAAACGGATCCGTCGTCATACCGGGCTGGATATTGCTGCACCGGTTGGTACATTAATTAAATCGCCGGCTAGAGGAACGGTTATTCGCACCGGTTCGTATTTTTTTACCGGCAACACGGTTTTTATCGATCACGGACAGGGCTTAATTAGTATGTATAGTCATTTAAACAAAACCCATGTTAAAGCTGGTCAACCACTTGAACAAGGCCAGGCAATTGGAACGATTGGCATGACTGGCCGGGTCAGTGGCCCTCACCTGCACTGGGTAATCAGTTTAAATAATACAAAAGTTGACCCGAAATTATTCTTACCCAAAGATGTCTTCAAGTAACAAGTCAAAACCACCGCTTGAAGGTTTACCGGGTTGGGTAAAGTGGCTGGCCCAGGATGAAGATGGTGCCTGGTGGGGATACAGCGTTGAACCACTCGAGTTCAGCCATGGCTGGTATGAAAACGAAGTGGGTATGCGAAAAAAAATTATACACGCTGAATCTAATCCGCACTGGAAAAACTCGTTAACTAAAATCAGTTCCGATGATTCGTAATGGATACATTATTTTTCTTAATTTCAAAAATCGCCTGGCTTTTCCTTTCCCCGGACAGCCTGACATTGCTCTTTATCCTGTTATCCCTGGTATTGCTTTACCTCGGTAAAATAAAACAGGCAAAGATAGTCCTTAGCGTTATCAGCGGCATACTGGTTATTCTTTCGTTTTTCCCCGTGGGTGAATGGCTACTTTACCCATTAGAAAACCGGTTTAAAACAAATCCTGAATTAACTGAAAAAGCAGATGGAATTATTGTACTCAGTGGGGCTGAAGATCCCCTGCTATCATCAGCATGGAACCAGGTTGAACTTGGTGCTGCAGCTGAACGTAACCTTACATTCATGACGTTGGCAAACAACTACCCACAAGCAAAACTCGTGTTTAGCGGCGGTACAGGAAGCGTAATTAACCAGCAATATAAAGCGGCTGATGTTGCTAAAAAATTATTTTCTCAACAAGGTTTCGATATCTCGCGTATCATTTTTGAACGAGAGTCACGAAACACCTATGAAAACGTGATAAATAGTAAGAATTTAGTCAAACCACTAGATAATGAAAACTGGATTTTAATTACTACCAGCTGGCATATGCCACGTTCGTTTGGCATATTTTGCAAAGCAGGCTGGCCGGTTATCCCATACCCGGTGGATCACCAAACAAATAAAGCTAATCTATTCAGAATTAATTTTGATCTTATTGAAAACTTATCAATATTGAAAACAGCAACAAAAGAATGGCTGGGATTAATTGCTTATTACCTGGCGGGTAAAACAAGTGCGCTTTATCCTAAGCAGTGTAACTAATCACTAATAGGCATATCCACAAGCAACGAGAAATTATAGGACAAGGCAAAACCGATGAAAAAGCGGAGTGTACACAAAGTACATGAGCATTTTGAAGATGATTTTCGTTGTACCCAACTTTCAAGTGGGTGAACGCATCAATATAACTTCTCACTGCTTGTGGGAAGGTCTATTTAACGTGTTTCATCATACGACGTCTCTTAGCTTGTTGTCGCTTACTAAGAGTGTTCTTGTTTTTCTTATCTTTAAACGGGTTATCACCTGTTTTGAATTCAATTCGAATTGGCGTACCATGCAAATTTAAACGTTTAAGAAACGCGTTATAAAGGTAGCGTCGGTAACTATCCGGAACACTCTCCGTTTGGTTACCATGAATGACAATAATCGGGGGATTCTTACCACCCTGGTGCGCATAACGAAGTTTAATTCGGTGCCCCTTTACAATCGGTGGTTGATGTTGTTGTACCAGGAACTCTAACAGACGTGTCAATTTAGGGGTCGAAAATTCTGCCATTGCCGATTTATAAGCTGTTTTCACGTAACCAAATAAATCCCCTACACCGGTTCCATGTAATGCAGAGATATATTTCTTTTTCGCAAAACTTAAGAAAGGTAATTTGAAATCAAGCTCGGTTTTAATTTTTTCTTTTTGCTCTTCATCCAGCCCATCCCACTTATTAATTGAAATAACAAGGGCCCGACCCGCATCCATGATATAACCTAACAAAGTGACATCCTGTTCACTAATTGTATCCTGTGCATCAAGCACCATAATAACAACATTGGCATCCTGGATAGCCTGTAATGCTTTAATCACACTGTACTTCTCAGCAACTTCTTTAACTTTACCACGGCGGCGTACACCGGCAGTATCAATTAAAGTATATTGCTGACCATCACGTTCAAAAGGCAGATATATACTATCCCGTGTTGTTCCCGGCAAATCGTAGGCAACAACACGTTCTTCTCCAAGGATACGGTTTACTAAAGTTGATTTACCCACGTTAGGACGTCCAACTATGGCAATTTTAATTCCCTGAGCAATATCTTCTTCAAATTCTGGCTCAGGAAGGTCAGCCAGTACAGATTGAATTAACAGGGTAACACCACGTCCCTGGGAAGCCGCGATAGGTTTAGGTTCACCTAAACCTAAAGAAAAGAATTCAGCGGTAACGACATCAGCATGAAGGCCATCAATTTTATTTACAACGAGAATAACTTCTTTACCGGTATTACGCAGGCGTTTGGCAATCTCTTCATCCATTGCCGTTACCCCATCATGGGCATCTGTCATAAATAAAATGATATTAGCTTCTTCAACTGCCAACCAGGATTGCTCGGCCATTAATCCATCAATACCGTCAACCTCACCACTTAAGCCACCTGTATCGATAACGATGTAAGGAATATCACCCAGTTTGCCATCACCATATTTACGATCACGTGTCATTCCGGGCTGATCAACAACCAGCGCGTCGCGTGAACGGGTCAGGCGATTAAATAAAGTTGACTTACCAACATTAGGGCGGCCAACAAGGGCAATTACTGGTTTCATTATTATGGTGTCTTCACTATTTGAAAGGCTTCTAAATGGCCAACACGATCGAGAGAAATTAACAAATCATTATACAATACTGGCCTGACCAGGATGTTATTCCATTTACTAAAAAGTAATGCCTGTTCTTTCTCTTCATCAGTTTGTTCTTCATCTAAAAACATATCGCTGGCATTAATTTGTTTACGTGCTACGATTTTTCCATCGTCACGGTTTAACCAGTGTAAGTAACCATCATAATCACCAATTACAATATACTTATCATATGCTTCAGGTGCAGTCAGTTTACGTCGCAACAATTTATCCTGGCGCCATAATGTTGAACCATTGTAACGATTCAATGCCCAGGCTTGTCCCCCTGCATCAGTAACATAAACCCGGTAAGCATCAACATAAAGCCCGGAGTATGTTGAAAAGTCACGGTTCCAGATCAACTGGCCTGAACCAATTTTCACTGCGGCAATACGCCCCTGGTAACCGGCAACATAAACTACGTCATCAAGTACGACCGGTTCAATATCTAAATCAATAACCCGTTCCAGCTCATTTCTTCCCTTGGCAACAGCAATGGTTGTTTCCCAGAGTAACTTACCCTGGTTTAAAGAAAGTGCTGAAAGTTTGCCGCTGTCTGACGCAGTAATAACAATGTCATTGCTGATTACGGGTGAGCTGTTACCACGTAAAGTTAAACGTGGTACTGAACGATCATAAACCCAGACCTTTTTACCATTACTAACATTCAAACCATAAAC
>JAOUOK010000129.1 GCA_029880425.1 Gammaproteobacteria bacterium | reverse complement strand
AATGCACAGTATCGGGTAGTGTTAACTGACAGATTGTCGCTAACCAATAGCGCAGAACGTTCCGTTGACGTGGCTCATCAAGCTTGAGTAACGCATCAATCGTGATTTGCTGATCACTTTTGACCTGTAACCAGTCTTGCTCTGCCAGTTCAGTCAACAAACGATTGGCTTCCCCCATGTGCGCGGCTGTTCGTGATAAGGTTTTTTTCAGCGATGGCCAACGTTCCTCCAGTAAGGGGACAACTTCATGGCGTAAAAAGTTACGATCAAAGTCCGTATCAAAATTGCTGGGATCATCAATCCAGTTAAGTCCCTGCTCAACGCCATAGCTATAAAGCTCTTCACGTAAAAAATTCAGCAGGGGTCGACAAAGTAAACCATGGGAAAATTTTTGTTTCGCCGGCATTGCTGCCAGACCTTTAACCCCGGAACCGCGTAACAACTGGATTAATACTGTTTCCGCCTGGTCATCCTGATGATGAGCTAGCAAGATCACTTCATCTTTCTTGATGAGTTTTTGCCACTCGGCATAACGTGCAAGACGGGCTGCTTCTTCAGGGCTGGCGCCCTTTTTTATGGCATTAACCGAGATAGCAGTATAAGGAACAGCAAGTTGCTGACATACCTCGCGGCAATGCTCTTCCCATTCTTTTGCCAATGGACTTAAGCCATGATTAATGTGAATGGCCTTTATTTCAGGGTTGAGTTGATCTCGTATTTGAACCAGTGAATGCAGTAATACATGGGAGTCACAGCCTCCGCTATAAGCGAGCCATAGGACTTTTGTATCCTGGTAATCAGAAAGGTTTTCTTTTAATAATGCGGGAGTAAAACTCATAACAGCCTTATAAAAGAAAAATGCCTGCAGTAGATGCAGGCATTCATGAACATTTATTCAGAAAAATTACCATACGCCATCAGGTGTTGATAACGTTGATCCAGTAATTTATCTATTGAGGTAGAAGACAGGTTATCGAGTGCATGAATAAGAGAATGTTTCACACTTGAGGCAATGGCATCAAGGTCACGATGTGCTCCACCTAATGGTTCAGGAATAATCTCATCAATTAATTGCAGTTCTTTTAATCGATGAGCAGTTAATCCCATTGCTTCTGCAGCTTCAGGTGCTTTTTCTGCACTACGCCATAAAATTGTTGCACAACCTTCAGGAGAGATAACTGAATAGGTACTGTATTCAAGCATCATTAAACGATCACCAACGCCGATTGCTAATGCCCCACCTGAGCCACCTTCACCAATCACGGTATTGATGATCGGTGTTTTTAATTCAGACATTTCAAGCAAGTTACGCGCTATAGCTTCACTCTGACCACGTTCCTCTGCACCTACACCAGGATATGCACCCGGTGTATCGATAAAAGTCAGAACAGGTAAACTAAAGCGTTCTGCCATTTTCATCAAACGTAATGCCTTTCTATAACCTTCTGGTCTGGGCATACCAAAATTTCGCTTAATTTTTTCTTTTGTATCACGGCCTTTTTGTTGCCCGATAATCATTACAGGGCGACCATCAAGCCTGGCCATTCCCCCCACCAGGGCTGCATCATCAGCATAAGCACGATCACCGTGGAGTTCTTCAAAATCCGTAAAAATTCGTTCCACGTAATCCATGAAATACGGGCGTTGTGGATGACGGGAAAGCTGGGCAATCTGTGCAGCCTTAAGATTCGAAAAAATAGATTTTGTTAAATCATGGCTTTTGCTTTTTAAACGAGTGATCTCATCGCCAATATTAATCTCATTATCCGAGCCAACATAACGCAGCTCTTCAATTTTTGCTTCAAGTTCAGCGATAGGCTGTTCGAAATCAAGAAAATTTAAATTCATAGGAAATTCAGCATCTAAAGTTATTATTTGATCTGATTTTAGCGAAATCCAGCCTTAACAACCAGTAATTTGTCACATTTTAGTGCAGATTATGATTTACGTCCGGTCGTGTAGGATTCATACATTGCAGCAGAAACCACGATTAAACCGCCGACCACCGTTGAGATCTGTGCCCATTCATTTAAAAAAATCGCCGCAAATATTGTGGCATACACCACCTGTACACAGGCAATCAGGCTGACCGTTTTAGCTTTTAGCTTTAACAAGCTAAAAGCAAACAAGGTATGCGGCAGTGCGGTAAAAAAAATGCCAAGTACAAGCAACTGGCCCCACTGAATCAGTGTCACATCAGGCACAATTTGAAATGAGAAAGGCAGTAAGACGACAAAAGTCACCAGGGTTTGATAGAACAGGCTATGCTTTGCAGAATACCCTTTAAAGTAATGGCCCTGAACGATATTACGAAGAGAAAATAATAATGCTGATAACACGCCCCATAATATCCCCTGGGTCGTTTCATTGTTAAAAGAAAATTCCGGAACCAGTAAGTAAATTCCAAACAAGACGACAATAGCACTGACAATATCTTTGATATGTGGTTGTTCACCATGAAACAGCGGTTCTAAAAAAACTGTAATAACAGGAAAAGTATAAAGCGCAATCACACCCACAGCGATACTCGATACTTGCATGGCATGGAAATAAGTTACCCAGTGCAATGCAAGCAATATACCTAACAAGATGGCGATACGATAATCTTTAAAACTTGTAAGAAATAATGACTGTCTCTTCCAGAGAAACAGGGCGAAAATAATTATTACCGCAAAAATACTGCGCAACAGCGTAATTTCTAATGCTGATAAAGTAATAAGTTTTGAAAATAACGCGGTTAAGCCAAAAATTAATACTGCTGAATGAACGGCAAACAGCCCTTTGAATGAATCGGTCATGTTTTATAGATAACGCTAACCTGTTTGTCACCCATGGTTTCACGTAAACGATTAAGTAATTCATCAGTTGGGTGAACCTGCCATTCTTGTCCCAGTGGTATTTCAGCTCTCGCATCATCTTTATGGTAATCAACAACAACCGGGCAATGCCCTTCCTTGAAAGGTGTTAACACACGTTGTAAATCATTAATAAATCCATTTGCGGCCTTGTTTTGATCGACCGTGACGGTAAGGCTTGAAGCAAAATGTTCGCGCGCCTGGCTAATATCATAAATCTCTTTAGCCCGCATTTTAAAACCACCGGAGTAATCATCAATACTGACCTCAACACTGGCGACGATCAATTTATCTTTTGCCAGGTTGTCACGATTCGCATTAAATTCATCTGAAAAAACAGCCATCTCCATGCGTCCACTACGATCATCCAGTGTTAAGAATGCCATTTTGTCACCACGTTTAGTGGTCATGACCCGCATACCCACGATTAAACCCGCGACAATTACGGTTTGACTTTTTGTCGGTTTCATTTCAACCAGACGACCGCTGACAAATTGTTTTAACTCGTTTAAGTAACGGTTTATGGGGTGACCGGTTAAATAAAGTCCAAGCGTAGCTTTCTCATTTGCCAGTCGAAGTTCTTCACTCCAATCTTTTTGTACCGAGTAAACTTCAGGACCATTTAAATTTCCATCATCATCCGTTTCGACCATCATGCCGAACATATCCTGTATACCGGCCTGGGCATCACGCGATTTTTGTTCAGCGATTTTTAACGCATCCGGCAGGGTTGCCATAATGGTTGAACGGTATTGTTGAAAAACATCCATTGCACCGGCCATGGTTAAACCTTCTAGTGTACGACGGTTTACTTTTCGCAAATCAACACGCTGACAAAAATCAAACAGGCTTTTAAACTCGCCATTTTGTTGCCGTTCTGTAATAACACTTTCAATAGCAGACTCACCCACGCCTTTAATTGCACCAAGGCCATAAATAATGGCACCTTCATCTACGGTAAAGCGATGTTCACAAAGATAGATGTTAAGTGGTTCAACTTTAAGCTTCATTTCACCGCAGTCATCTATCAGGGTAACCACTTTATCCGTGTTATCCATATCAGCAGATAAAACAGCGGCCATAAATTCAGAAGGATAATGCGCTTTTAACCAGGCGGTTTGATAAGAAACCAAGGCGTATGCGGCAGAATGCGATTTATTAAAACCGTAGCCGGCAAATTTTTCCATTAAGTCAAAAATATAGGTGGCTGTTTTTTCTTCGACACCACGTTCAAGTGCACCCTTGGTAAAAATTTCACGCTGCTTGGCCATTTCTTCAGGCTTTTTCTTGCCCATGGCACGGCGTAATAAATCAGCGGCACCCAGCGAATAGTTTGCCAGGACCTGTGCTATCTGCATGACCTGTTCCTGGTAAAGGATAACACCGTAAGTAGGTTTTAAGATGGACTCAAGATCAGGATGCGGATAGATAACCCGGGCGCGACCGTGTTTACGGTTAATAAAGTCATCAACCATGCCAGATTGCAACGGACCGGGTCTGAATAACGCAACCAGCGCAACAATATCTTCAAATTCACTGGGCTGTAAACGATTGATTAAGTCTTTCATACCACGAGATTCCAGCTGGAATACCGCGGTGGTATTGGTTGCTTTTAATAAATCAAAGGTGGCTTCATCATCAAGCGGGATGCTTGCAATATCAATGGGTTGTTCGCCCTTACTGGCTTTAATCTTATTAACCGTTTGCACGGCCCAGTCGATAATCGTTAATGTTCTTAAACCAAGGAAGTCGAACTTAACTAAACCAACAGCTTCGACATCATCTTTATCAAACTGGCTAACCAGGTTCGAGGCATCTTCTTCACAATAAAGAGGAGTGAAATCAGTGAGTTTTGAAGGTGAAATAACAACACCACCGGCATGTTTACCGGCATTACGTACCACCCCTTCTAACGACTTGGCCAGATCAATCAGGCTGGCGACTTCTTCATCTTCATCATATAAGGCCTGTAATTGCTCTTCTTGTTCCAGCGCTTTATCAAGCGTTATCCCTATTTCAAAGGGTATAAGTTTGGCGATACGATCAACAAAACCATACGGATGGCTCAGCACACGCCCCACATCACGGATAACGGCTTTAGCGGCCATTGAACCATAAGTAATGATTTGTGAAACCTTATCCTTACCATAAGTTCGTGAAACATAATCAATAACGCGGTCACGTCCTTCCATGCAGAAGTCAACATCGAAATCAGGCATGGATACCCGTTCAGGATTTAAGAAACGTTCAAAAAGTAAATCATATTTAATCGGATCAAGATCGGTAATGGTTAAAGCATACGCCACAAGTGAACCTGCACCGGAACCCCGCCCTGGACCAACGGGAACACCGTTATCTTTTGCCCACTGAATAAAATCAGCAACGATTAAGAAGTAACCAGGAAAACCCATGTTATTAATAACATCAAGTTCTATCTGTAAACGCTCAAAATAACTTTTCCGTGTTTCTTCATAATCTGCAGCTTGTGTATCAAATAACTGCAGTAAACGTTTTTCCAGGCCTTTTCGCGACTCTTGTTCTAAAAACTGTTCAATGGTCAGGCCTTCAGGAATGGGAAAATCAGGTAAATAGTTTTTACCCAGTGTGAGTTCAACGGTACAACGTTTTGCAATTTCAATCGTATTTTCAATAGCAGAAGGTATATCTTTAAATAATTCGATCATTTCTTCTGCTGTGCGCAGGTATTGCTGATCACTGTAGAGCTTGGGACGACGTGGATCATCAAGCGTGCGGCCATCATGAATACACACCCGTGCTTCATGGGCATCAAAATCATCTGCACTCAGAAAGCGAACTTCATTTGTCGCCACAACCGGGATATCATGTTTAAGGGCTAACTCAACTGCAGCATGCAGGTAATCTTCCTCGTTCTCACGCCCCGTGCGTTGTAATTCAAGATAAAAGCGATCAGGAAAATGCTGGCACCAGTAATTTAAACGTTGTGTGGCTAGTTCAGTATTCTCACTTAAAAGTGCAAGGCCAATATCCCCGGTACGTCCACCCGATAAAGCAATTAATCCTTCTGTATTTCCCTCAAACCAGCTCTTTTGTAGCATGGGTATGCCACGATGTTGTCCCTCGGTATAGC
>JAOUOK010000127.1 GCA_029880425.1 Gammaproteobacteria bacterium | reverse complement strand
TTCAAAGGTCAGGTTAAGACCGTTAAACTCGGCATACTTCTCTTCCAACTCATCAACCACCCGCAATGATTGAAGGTTATGTTCAAAGCCACCATAATTTTTCATGCAGTCGTTCAATGCATCCTGACCGGTGTGACCAAAAGGTGTATGGCCTAAGTCGTGTGCAAGTGCAATGGCTTCACTTAAGTCTTCATTAAGATGTAATGCACGGGCAATAGTGCGGCTCATTTGCGCTACTTCAATAGAATGGGTTAAGCGGGTACGAAACAGGTCACCCTCATGATTTACAAAAACCTGTGTTTTGTATTCCAGGCGTCTGAACGCAGTTGAATGAATTATTCTATCGCGATCACGCTGGAATTCACTGCGGTGTTTAGGTGTGGCTTCAGGGTAACGTCGCCCTAAAGATGAATGATTATTTGCAGCATACGGGGCAAGTTCAGACATTTATCCTGGTCCTTCAGTTATTGACCGTCAATAGCCCGGTGAGCTTCAATAGTTTCACGCAGTAACCCGGGATCATAATCACTGGTTATCATGGCATCGCCCAGTGTATTGAACAGAACAAAATTGATTTTTCCTGCGCGGACTTTTTTGTCGACGGCCATCAGCTCGATAAAATGTTCATAATCCATGTGGTGGGGCGCGCGTGTTGGTAACATGGCCATATCAAGAATATTATCAACCCGTTCAACATCATGTTCTGTCAGGTTACCCATACGCATGGATAAATCTGCCGCCATTAACATACCTGTTGCAACGGCTTCACCGTGTAACCAGTTACCATAACCGGCACTGTTTTCAATAGCATGACCAAAGGTATGGCCAAGATTCAGCAGTGCGCGTACGCCCCCTTCTTTTTCATCTGCAGCAACAATGTCAGCCTTGCAGCGGCAAGACACTTCTATTGCATAGGATAAGGCTTCTGGATCACGAGCTAATAACTTGTGCATATTTTCTTCGAGCCACTGTGTAAAATCCATGTCCCGAATAAGGCCATACTTAATGACCTCTGCAATACCTGCACTTAACTGCTTATCTTCCAGGGTATTTAAGGTATCTGAATCGGCAATGACACATTGCGGCTGATGAAAAGCACCGATCATGTTTTTTCCCTTGGGATGATTAACACCTGTTTTACCACCAACGGATGAATCAACCTGGGCAAGTAAGGTTGTGGGGATCTGAATGAAGTTAACACCACGCTGATAGCTGGCAGCAGCAAAGCCGGTCATATCACCAACAACACCACCGCCCAGTGCAACCAGGGTACAGGTACGATCAAACCTGGCTGTTAACAGGGCATCATAAATCGCGTTTAGTTCATTCAGGTTTTTATACTTTTCACCATCAGGAAGAATAACGGTTTCCAGCTGATATGCAGAAAAAGCTTTTTTTACTTTTTCCAGGTAGAGTGGGGCAATGGTTTCATTCGTGACGATTAAGACCTGATTACCTTTAACATAGGGTGCTATTAGTTCAGATTTATCCAGTAAATCCTGCCCGATAAAAATGGGATAGCTGCGTTCACCATCTTGACCAAGTTTAACCTGTAATGTTTTCATTTTTCCAAGCCTAAAAAGAGTGACAACTGCTGCTGATTATAAATGAAACTGAGAAAAAATGCGGAGTGCTTTATTATTTATGAAACCTGAAGTTTTTCAAGGATTTCTTTTAAAGCTAAACGCACGCTATCTTTTCCCGTGTCGATAATGATATCTGCTGTTTCACGATATAGTGGGTCACGAATTTCTAATAATTCTTCTAATTTGGCTTGTGGATTTTCAGTCTGGAGTAAAGGTCGGTTGCGATCTTTTGAAGTGCGGTTGAGCAATGTTTCAATATTTGCATAGAGATAAATCGTTGTGCCACGAGACATAAGAAATTGACGGTTTTCAGGCTTTAAAATGGCACCTCCCCCGGTGGCAAGTACGATTCCTTTTTTTTCTGTCAGTTCGTCCAGCATTGCTGTTTCACGCTTTCTGAAGCCGGCTTCACCTTCAATATCGAATATATGGGTAATTGTTACCCCGGTGCGCTTTTCGATTTCATGGTCACTATCAAAAAATTCAAGCGATAGCTCGTTAGCAAGCTGGCGACCAATTGTCGTTTTGCCTGCACCCATTAAACCGATAAGGAATATATTTTGATGGTTAGCCATTCTGTCTTTGTTTTATCTGATGTGATGCAAGATTATAAATGGATGGCTTAAAAAAGTACGTGGTATGTGTGTTATACCACGTACTTTTTTGCATTAAGTAATAACTTTAAAGCTTTGCACTATCTTTTAATAATTTTGGTGTAACAAATATTAATAACTCAGACTTATTATTTTGCTCAAAGTTACTTCTGAATAAGAAACCAACCAAAGGTAAATCACCAAAGAAAGGAACACGAGCGACACTGTTTGCCTTCGTTTGTTCATATACGCCACCCAGTACAATGGTTTCACCATTATCAACCAGTACATTTGTTTCTACTGATTGTGTTTTGATTGGAGGACCAGCAGGTGTATTATTTGCAAAATCAGGACTATCCTTGCTGACAAGTAAATCCAGAATTATCCTGTCGTCGGGTGTTATTTGAGGCGTCACTTCAAGACCTAGTACTGCCTTTTTAAATGAAACAGTAGCCGCACCACTTGATGATGCTTCTGAATAAGGAATTTCAGTACCTGTTTCTATAGTCGCTTTATTTTGATCAGACGTTATTACACGAGGACTCGATATAGTCTCTGAGCGGCCTTCAGTTTGTGCTGCAGATAATTCTAAATCAATTAAAGTTCCAAAAGGTAACCTTGATAAAGCTAAGCCGATTGTTCCGGCTGTTGCACCTAAAGATGTTACCGGTAAATTGACATTATAACGACTGGGTTGTGTTGGTGTACCGCCTAGACGAGCGACTTCAGCTGAAGTTGAGTTACCCGATACACCAATTGTATCAGTATTTGCACCATTTACTGATGATTGATTATTAGATACACCAAAACGCACACCGAGCTCTTTACTAAAATCATTTGTTGCTAAAACAATGCGCGACTCAATCAATACTTGTCGAACCGGTATGTCGAGTTGTTGAACTAATTCTGTAATCGCGGCAACATTTTTTGCCGTATCACGAATCAGTAGCCGGTTAGTACGCTCATCGACACTTACACTGCCACGTTCTGATAAAAGAGAGTTGTCTTTCGTTTTTAGCAGCTTTGTAAAATCAGAGGCTTTAGCATAGTTAACCTGGATGCTATCACTAATCAGTGGTGCCTGTGCTTCAATGGTTTGATCCAGTTTAGCGCGAGCTGCAATTTCTTCAGCCGGGGCAACTGAAATTACATTGCCATCTTTAACCATGGCCAGTCCTTTACTGCGTAAAATAATATCCAGTGCCTGGTCCCAGGGTACATTTTTTAAGCGTAAAGTAACATTGCCTGATACGGTATCACTGGTAATAAGGTTTAAATCGGTAAAGTCTGCGATTAGCTGTAATACAGCACGTACTTCAATACTCTGGAAATTAAGAGAGAGTTTTTCTCCTTTGAAGGCCAGTTTTTTCTTTTCTTTTTCTGCTGCAGATTCTTTAGCTATCGGTTTGACATCAACGGTAAAAGAGTTATCTGCCTGGTAAGCAAGCTGTTCAAACTCACCTATACCGGTAATAACAATTTTAACATTGCCACTTTGATTAAATGCATCAATACTTTTTACCGGTGTACCAAAATCAATCACGTCTAAGCGGCGCTCTAACTCACTTGCGATTGTGCTATCAGTAACCGTTACAGTAATTTGTTCACCACGAGTTTTTAAGTCTACAGGGGTGTTTGGATCGGCCAGTTCGATAATAACGCGACCTTCACCTTTTTCACCACGGCGAAAATCAATGTTTTTAATGTTTTTGTCTGTTGTACTTGAAGGTAAGCCGGCAATTTTTTTTGTTTTTTGTCTGGAAGAAGAAGCGCCCAGCGTAACAATGACATCATTTCCTTCAACAACGGTACTATAAGTAACCAGGCGTGATAAATTTATAACAACACGGGTTCTTCCACCCGCTTCAACAGTTTTAATACTCCGTGCAACACCAATACCAATAGCCTGATTACGTTCTGCTAACTTTACCTTTGTATTTGGAAAGTCAAAAGCAATACGAGCCGGGCTATCAATAGTAAAGCTACCTGGTTCAGAGGCTAAACTTTCTAATGACATCCTGATTTGAACCTGATCACCGGGTAGTGATGAGTAATTTATCTCGGTAATGGCATTATCTTCAGCTTTTGCTTGTTGAGGAAGGAAGACAAGCACTAAAAAGCAAAGACTAATGAGCAACATTAGTTTTTGATTTATGGTTTGAAGAGTAAGGTAAGTTGTATTATTTTTCATGGTGCTTCTCCGTCACGAATTATTCACTCAGTTCGAGTGCCGCCTCGCGTTCAGTCCATCCTCCCACACCATTGGGGATGATTTCTTTTAATAGTATTGAATCTTCAGTAATGGCTAAAATTTCACCGTAATTTGAACCCATATGGTTTCCGGGTAAAACTCGATAAATAACGTTGTCAGGTGCCGTGATTAAGGCCCAGGTTTTTCCGTCTTTTTCAATATGGCCAACGAAGTTTAAGGAGTCCAGGCTGTATTGCTCCAGTTCTTCACGCTTACGGTTTAAATCTGGGTGCAGTCCTGAATCTTTTATCTCTATACTGGCTTCTTCTTGTGCAATAAACGGCGTAAAAGGATCGCGTAAATGACTGACCTGGTATAAATATGTTTCATAAGGTGTAATTTCTGGAAGCGGTTTAATCCGGCCTTTGGGCCGTGATTTCACGCTTTGAACATATTCCTGAAGATCACTGGTGTTATCACTACTGCATCCGGTTAAAATAACAGGCATGCAAAAACTCAGTACTTTAATTAGAGTAACTGATTTGTGAGAATGTAGTTTAGTTTCATTCATCATTGTTTATATGCCTTAAATCTTCTATTTACCTAAGTTATTTAATGAGCAACTATCATTAGCTATTAACGACGTTTTTTACCCTTTTTACCCTTTTTACCCTTTTTACGCTTACTGGCAACTTCACTTTCATCCAGGTAACGGTATGTTTTTGCAGTAACATCCATAGTTAATAAATCATTTTTGCCTTTGCCTTTTCCCCCAGCAAGAGAAATATTTTCTAGCGTAACTATTCGCGGTAACGCGGCGATACCACTTACAAACTCACCAAACTGGTGGTAAGTTCCTGTCATCTTTAAAGTAATAGGTAACTCGGCATAAAATTCGATATGTTTTTCTGCCTGAGGTTTAAAGAGCTGAAATTCAATTCCACTTGCCAGGCCGGTTTGCGAGATATCAACCAGTAAATCTTCAACTTCTGTTTTACTCGGGAGCTGGCGAATCATGGCACCAAAGGAATCTTTCATTTCCACCATTTGAGCTTTATAGGCTTCAAGATTAGAGGCTTTAGCCTGTTTTACTTCAAAATCATCCTTTAACCGTTTTTCTTCGCTGATATTACGCTCAAGCTCTTCTTGTTGTGGCTGAATGTCGAGAAAATAGCCCAGCGCTAAAACACCTGCTGCGAGTATCGCAATAAGTACGCCTTTAATCACAATAGGCCATGAGCCGATGTTATTAAAATCCAGATTGTTAAGATCAATATCAGCCATAAGAACCGTCTACTCTGTTGTTTCTTTTTTAGGTTGTGCTAACTGTTCAGCGCGTAAAATAAAGTCACGTCCACCATCTTTTTTCTTTTGCCCTTTTTTCTGAATGATATTCAGCTGTGGCTTTGTAAGCCAGGGTGAGGCATCGATGTTTCTCATATAGGCTGAAACCCTGGCATTGGATTGAGCAATACCGTTAATCGTCAACTTATTGCCAGCTTGTTTCAGGCTATTTATGTGCGCACCTTCAGGAATGACTTTTACCATTTCTTCAAATAAATGCACGATACCTGGTCGGTTTCGTTGCAACTGTTGAATGACTTCCATACGGGCA
>JAOUOK010000128.1 GCA_029880425.1 Gammaproteobacteria bacterium | reverse complement strand
AAGGCAAAGCCATATTGATGAAGAATTACTGGAAGAAGTCGCTGCCATGGTTGAATGGCCCGTTGCTGTTATGGGTAACTTTGAAGAGCGTTTTCTTGATGTGCCCCAGGAAACTCTTATTCTCACTATGAAAACTAACCAGAAATATTTTCATGTAGTGGATGAGAATGGAGCATTACTCCCTCACTTCATTACGGTGAGTAATATTGATAGTAAAGATTTTTCAAAAGTGCAGGAAGGTAATGAACGTGTTATCCGGCCTCGATTTGCTGACGCAGAATTTTTCTGGTCACAGGATAAAAAATCAAAGCTTGTTGATCGCAAAAAACTGCTTGGCACTGTCGTTTTCCAAAAACAACTCGGTACATTGCTGGATAAAACCAACCGCGTCAGCAATCTTGCCAGTAATATTGCCAGCCAACTCGGTGGCGATAAAAATCTCGCGGCACGTGCAGCCGAATTATGTAAATGCGATCTCATGACAGAAATGGTCGGTGAATTCCCAAGCTTACAGGGCATCATGGGCCGCTACTATGCAAATCATGATGGTGAAACTGCTGAAGTTGCCACGGCACTTGAAGACTATTACAAACCAAAATTTGCAGGCGACAAATTACCGCAAAGTATTACCAGCCAGTCTTTAGCGGTTGCTGATCGTTTAGATACCCTGGTGGGTATTTTCGCAATCGGGCAAACGCCAACAGGTGATAAAGACCCCTTTGCCTTACGCCGTGCAGCACTGGGTGTATTACGTATTTCTATTGAAAACAAACTTAATTTAGACCTGTTAGAACTGATTAAACTTGCCTCTAAACAACATGATGCATCTATCGATGCAACAAAAGCTGAAACTGCTGTATTTGATTTTATTCTTGACCGTTTGCATGCTTATTACCTCGATAAAGGTATTCGTCCTGATGTACTTGATGCTGTTATCAGTACTAAACCGACTAAACCGCTTGATATCGATAACCGCTTACTTGCCGTTGATGCCTTCCGCCAACTTGAAGCTGCAACCAGTCTTGCCGCGGCGAATAAACGTATTGGAAATATCCTGAAAAAAGTAAAAGGGAAATTAACCGATAACATTGATGAAAAACTTTTACAGGAAAATGCGGAAAAAGAACTAAACAATCAGTTAACTCAACTTGATAGCACGGTACAGGAATTAATTGATAACACTAAATACCAGCAAGCGTTAACAGAACTTTCAAGTTTACGTGCAAGTGTTGATCGGTTCTTTGATGATGTTATGGTTATGGTGGATGATGAAAAATTAAAAAACAATCGTCTCGCACTATTAAACAAACTACATAATTTATTTATGCAAATTGCTGACATCTCTAAATTACAAAGTTAATTTAAATAAATGAATAAAGACTCTTACAAAGATATGTTAGCAAGGGTGCAAGCCTTTCATAACAAGCATGATTTTAAAAATACCGGCGGTGAAGAACTCAATTACCGTATAGCCTTAATGGCAGAAGAGTTAGGTGAAATTTCATCCTGTGTCACTAAGGGTAAGAGTAAAGAAGACCTTGCTGAAGAAACAGCAGATCTTTTTATTTTATTAATTGGAACGGCAATTGCTGCTGACTTTGATTTAAACCAGGCCTTCTGGGATAAAATGGAAAAAATCATGCAGCGTGATTCTAAAATGGTGAACGGTCGCATTCGTGTTTCTGAATTTCGTGATGTATAAAAAAATTAGTCATATATGAAACTTGTTATTCTCGATCGTGATGGTGTCATCAACCAGGACTCTGATAATTTTATAAAATCAGTCGATGAATTTATTCCTTTGCCCGGAAGTATTAAAGCCATAGCCCGCCTCAAGCATGCAGGCTACCAGGTTTATATTGCGACCAATCAATCCGGTATTTATCGTGGTTTTTATGATGAAGCAACCTTACATGCCATGCATGAAAAATTAGCAATTTTATTAAAAGAACATGATGCAGAAATAGATGGCATTGAATTCTGTCCACATGGACCGGATGATCACTGTAACTGCCGCAAACCCAAAGCTGGTATGTATCTGAACATTGCTAAGCGAGCTGGCTTAACTAATCTTTCTGAAGCCCTGGTTGTTGGCGATTCCTTGCGTGACTTACAGGCTGCACAATCCGTTAATGCCAAACCACACCTGGTGCGAACCGGCAAAGGTGAACGCACCATTAAAAAAGGTGAAGGATTAAATGGCATTCCTGTATATAATGATCTTGCTGATTTTGTTAAGCAACTTTTAAATGGCACTATTAACTAGCTTTTAAAATAATATGATTAAAACTCTCATCCAGGCTTTCTACTCTATTGCATTTGTACTTACCATGTTTATTTCATCGGTATATATATCGATTATCGGTACTGTATTTTTGCCTTTCTCATTTCGCGTAAGATACCGTTTTATCAACTTTTATTCGATTTTAAACCTTTGGGTATTGAAATATTTATGTCGCATTGATTACCGCGTTGAAGGCACAGAAAATATTCCTAAGGATGAAGCCTGTATCGTTTTTAGCAAACACCAGTCAGCATTGGAAACCATGATGGTTCAGCGTGTCTTTCCACCACTCACCTTTGTGGTTAAAAAAGAACTCTTGATCCTGCCGTTTTTTGGCTGGGGCCTGCGTTCAATCGACCCCATTGCCATTGATCGAAAAGCAGGTCGTAAAGCCATCAACCAGATAGTCGAGCAAGGTATTGAACGGCTAAAAAAAGGCATCTGGATTGTCATTTTTCCCGAGGGAACCCGTTCTAAGCCAGGTACGAGATTAGAGTATAAAAAAGGGGGAGCTATTCTCGCCTCTAAAAGCGGGCATAAAGTGATACCTGTTGCACATACCGCGGGCGAATTCTGGCCAAAAGGTTTCTTTTCACGCCAAACCGGGACCATTCTGATGAGTATTGGTCCAGCTATTGAAACCAAGGGCAGAAAAACCGAAGACATTATGAAAGAAGCTGAGAAATGGATTGAAACAAGAATGAAAGAAATCAGCACCATCCCATCATATCCAGAAGCGAACTATTAACTCCAATTTAGACGAAGTTAGCCTCAAATACATATCATTTATAGTGATATCTATACAGTTATCTACTCTTAAAAGCTGCAAAATGCCATAAAATTACAAATTGTGGCCATCAATATTTAATATATTATTATACTCTGATATAATTGATTAAATTTTAAACTTTTTAACAGGATACGCCCCGCTTAATTTCATAATTGGCGGGGCGTATTTTTTATTTAACCTTTTTATTTTTTTAGCAGTACTAAACCACCATTTAGGCTGTTTCTGGAGTTAATAATGCATAACGGCAAAACCTCGATTACCCAATTCATTATCGAAGAACAACGTCATATTGATTCGGCAACAGGTGACTTCACCTCTCTGTTAAATGACGTCGTCACCTCGTGTAAAGTTATTTCAAACCTTGTTAACCAGGGTGAACTTGTCGGCGTACTGGGTTCAGCAGGTTCTGAAAACGTTCAGGGTGAAGAGCAAAAGAAAATGGATATCATCACTAACGATGTATTCCTTGAAACTAACCAGTGGGCTGGTCATTTAGCCGCAATGGCGTCTGAGGAAATGGATGATATTTACCATATTCCCAAACAATACCCACGTGGTAAATACTTATTAACGTTTGATCCATTAGATGGTTCTTCAAATATGGACGTTAACGTTTCTGTTGGTACGATCTTCTCAATCTTGCGCTGCAAAGGTGATTGTCAAAACCCAACTGCTGAAGATTTCTTGCAAGCAGGTACTGAACAAGTCTGTGCGGGTTACGCATTATACGGCCCATCGACAATGATGGTGTTAACCACGGGTAACGGTGTTAACGGCTTTACTTTAGATCAAAACATCGGTGAATTCGCTTTAACACATCCAAATATGACTATTCCTGAAGATACGCGTGAATTTGCCATCAATGCATCGAACTCACGTTTCTGGGAAAAACCAGTACAACGTTATGTTGATGAGTGTTTAGCCGGTTCAACGGGTGCGCGTGGTGAAGACTTCAACATGCGCTGGGTTGCTTCAATGGTAGCTGAAGTACACCGTATCCTGACTCGTGGTGGTATTTTCATGTATCCAATCGATGAAAAAATGAAAGCTAAAGGCACTGAAGGTAAGCTTCGCTTATTGTACGAAGGAAACCCGATGGCATTCGTTGTTGAACAAGCCGGTGGTGCATGCTCAACAGGCCGTGAACGTGTTATGGAAATTAACCCTAAAGAATTACACCAACGTGTGCCTGTTGTTCTAGGATCTAAAAATGAAGTAGAACGTGTTGTTAGTTACCATAAAGAAATGGATGCTGACGCCGTAGCTTAATTTTTACATAAAGCTAAAATTAAAAGCCCTGTTTACCGTGTTATTTAACCCCGTTGTTATTTAACCAGGTACAGGGCTTTTTTTATGACTTAAATTTCTATATAACTAAGGAGTCTAATTATATTAATGCCCTGACTAAACTCAGGCATAGCGAGATGACTTATGTTGCATCGTTATACCAACAACATTATTCAGTATCATAAATGGATAATCTTCATCACCCTGTTATTTGTACTTGTTCTTGGAGCAGGAGCTAAAAATCTCACCGCCACCAGTGATTTTCGCATTTACTTTAGTGAAGATAACCCGCAGTTAGTTGCCTTTGAAAGCCTGGAAGAAACCTACGGCAAGCAAGATACCCTCTCCTTCTTTATTCAACCTGATAATAAAAACCTGTTTACAAAAGAAAACCTGACTTTAATCTGGGAACTTACCGAGCAATCATGGGATTTACCTTATGCCAGCCGGGTTAACTCTCTAACCAATTATCAACACACCGAGGTTGATGGCGATGATTTAACTACCGATTACTTACTTGATGATCCTGCCCTGCTTGATACTAAAAAAATAAAATACATTAAAGATGTTATTTTAAATGAACCCAGCCTGGTTAATTTTGTTTCTGATAAAAACGGGCAATTTACCACTGTCGTGGTCCGTTTATCTATGCCCAATGAAGTTTCCAGGGCTAATACTGAAACCATGTTAGCTGCTCAGCAATTACGTCAACACTTTGCTGAAAAATACCCCGCGGTAAAAATTAATTTAGGTGGCAGTAGCGCTGCAGGTGTTTCACTCAGTGATGCTGTTGCGGCTGATATGAGCACACTAGTAATCGGTAGTTACTTAATTATTATTGCCATGCTTATTTTATTACTTCGTAGTCTTCGCGGCATGATTGCCACTTTGTTATTAATTACTTTTTCTATTGTTATGACCATGGGTATCTATGGCTGGTTTGATTACACCATGTCACCCGTTGCTGGCTGGGTACCCAGCGTCATTATGACGATTGCCGTTGCTGACAGCGTGCATGTGCTTATTTCCTATTTTCACAGCATTCGTAACGGCATGAATCGTAATGACGCTTTACATGAATCTTTACGAATTAATTTAAACCCGATATTTATCACCAGCTTAACGACTATTATTGGTGTCTTGTGTCTTAATTTTAGTGACTCACCACCGTTTCAGGATCTCGGCAACATGGTCGCACTGGGCGTAGCCATTGCTTTTATTTTAAGTATGACCTTGCTACCTGCCCTGGTTACATGGATGGCCATCGACAAATCACAAACTCATCGTTACAGTAAAGCCTGGATGGATAACTTTGCAAACTGGGTTATTTTACAACGAAAAAAAATTCTTTTAGTGATGGCAAGCTTTACGCTGTTCATCGTAAATTTTATTCCGAATAACGTACTTACCGAGGAATGGCATAACTACTTTGATGAATCTTTTGAAATCAGAAATACTGTCGACGGTGTAAATCAAAATCTCACCGGCGTTCATTATTTACGTTACCTGGTTAACAGCAAAGAAGAAAATGGTATACATGAACCCGCTTATCTTAATACGGTTGAAAATTTTTCTAACTGGTTAAGAAAGCAGGAAAAAGTCGCACATGTCACCAGCCTTACAG
>JAOUOK010000002.1 GCA_029880425.1 Gammaproteobacteria bacterium | reverse complement strand
GACGGTATTACATGGGTAAACGACTATCCTAATTTAATCGTAACGCGTACATTTTCAAAAGCATATGGTATAGCCGGTTTGCGGGTAGGGTATTCTGTTTCACATCCACAGGTAGCCGATGTCCTTAATCGTGTTCGTCAACCATTTAATGTTAATAGTCTGGCACTCAAAGCTGCTGAGGTTGCTCTAACTGATGTTGAACACCTGCAAGCAGGTATTAAGCTTAATGCACAAGGTATGCAGCAGCTTGTTTCTGCTTTTAAAGCAATGGATTTAGCCTATATCCCGTCAGCAGGTAATTTTATTTGTGTTGAAGTGGGTGGTGGTGCCATGAAAGTTTATGATGATCTGCTTTATGAAGGCGTTATCGTGCGACCGGTTGCAAATTATGAAATGCCACAATATTTGCGTATCACAATTGGTACAGAAAAAGAAAATGAACGTTTCATTACTGCTTTAAAGAAAGTACTGGGTAAATAATGAGTCAGAAAATTATTCAGCGTCTTTGTGTTATCGGGGTCGGGTTAATCGGGGGCTCTTTAGCGCGTGGATTAAAAAAAGCGGGTGTAGTCACTGAGGTTGTTGGTGCTGGCCGTAATGTGGCTCACCTCGAAAAAGCAAAAGAGCTTGGTGTGATTGATTCTTTTGAAACAGATATTTCACAAGCGGTAAAGGGCTGTGACATGGTGGTCCTTGCTGTGCCATTAGGTGCTATGCAATCAGTATTTGAACAGATTTCATCTGTTATCACAGAAGAAATGATTATTACTGATGTAGGTAGTGCCAAGGCAAGTGTTGTAAAAGCAGCGCAACAGGCATTTAAATCATTGCCTGATACACTTGTACCTGGTCATCCGATTGCAGGTACTGAAAAAAGTGGTGTTGAAGCTTCTTTTGCCGAGCTTTTTGACAACCGACGAATTATTCTTACACCTTTAGAGACAAGTTCTTCTGAAGCTGTTTCGAAAGTACGTAAGATGTGGCAAGCCTGTGGGGCTGATGTTGTCGAAACTTCAATCGAGCATCATGATGAAGTATTAGCTGCAACCAGCCATCTTCCCCATATGTTGGCATATTCGTTGGTCGATACCCTGGCTAAAATGGATGAAAAGAAAGAGATATTTGATTTTGCCGCAGGTGGTTTTCGTGATTTCACCCGCATCGCATCCAGCGATCCTGAAATGTGGCACGATATCTGTATTTCTAATAAAGATGCATTAGTGACGATGATTAAAAAATTCACTGATGATTTAGAGTTACTGGCAAAAGCGATTGAAGCAAACGATAGTGTTTATCTGAAAGAAATTTTTTCACGCGCTAAGAAAGCCCGTGATGAATTTTGCGAAGATAAAAATATTAACGATAGTCCGGAATAAATTAAGGTATCTAAATTGAAATTTGAAGTTAAAGCAGGTGGAAAACTCAACGGAACATTTCGGGTTCCGGGTGACAAATCTATTTCACATCGAAGTATTATGCTGGGTTCTCTTGCCGAAGGTGTCACTAAAGTAACAGGGTTCCTCGAAGGTGATGACAGTTTAGCAACCTTGAATGCATTTCGTGCCATGGGTGTTGAGATTGAAGGCCCAACAAATGGAAAGGTAACGATTCATGGCGTGGGTTTAAAGGGGTTAAAGAAACCGGAAAAAGAACTTGATGTTGGTAATTCAGGTACATCCATTCGCTTACTTGCAGGTATTTTATCGGCACAAGATTTTGACTCGACTATGGTCGGGGATGAATCATTAAGTAAACGTCCTATGCGTCGGGTTACAGTACCGCTTGCACAAATGAATACCGTTGTTGAAACAAATGAAGACGGGACACCGCCTTTAACCATAAAGGGCGGGAAAAAGTTAAGCGGTTTTCATTATGATATGCCTGTTGCCAGCGCCCAGGTGAAATCCTGTATTTTATTGGCGGGTTTATATGCCGATGGTGAAACCTGTGTTACGGAACCGGCTCCAACGCGTGATCATACTGAGCGTATGTTACGTGGCTTAGGCTATGAGGTAATTACCACGGGCAATAAAATATGTTTAAAAGGTGGCGGTAAACTTACCGCGACAAATATTGATGTTCCGGCTGATATTTCCTCGGCAACATTTTTCATGGTCGGTGCGACTATTGCTGAAGGTTCAGATATTACGCTTGAACATGTTGGTATTAACCCAACACGTATTGGTGTAATAAACATTTTACGTTTAATGGGTGCGGATATCACCGTAATGAATGAGCGTGAAGTGGGTGGTGAACCGGTAGCCGATATCCGGGTACGTCATGCAAAATTAAACGGTATAAAAATTCCTGAAGAACAGGTACCTTTAGCAATTGATGAGTTCCCGGCCATCTTTATTGCCGCAACCTGTGCCGAAGGAGAAACTGTTTTAACAGGAGCTAAAGAATTACGGGTTAAAGAAAGTGATCGTATCCAGGTAATGGCAGATGGTTTAACTACCCTGGGTATTGATGCCAAACCTACTGAAGATGGCATTATTATTAAGCCTGGGCAAATTAAAGGGGGGACCGTGGAAAGTCACGGAGATCATCGTATTGCTATGTCTTTTGCTATGGCTGCGTTAGTGGCAGATGGCACAATTAATATCAATGACTGCGCCAATGTAAATACCTCTTTTCCAGGTTTTGTTGCATTAGCAAAAAAAGCCGGGCTAGATATCAATTAAGCTACATAGTTAAACCAAGGAAAGTTTAATGAACACAACAGTTAAGCCTGTTATTTTATCCGGTGGTTCAGGGACCCGTTTGTGGCCACTCTCGCGTCAACTTTATCCTAAACAGTTATTGCCTTTGGTAGGTGATAAAACTTTATTACAGGATACGATTATTCGTCTTGAAAATTTCCCGAATATATCAGATACCGTCACGGTAATTTGTAATGATGCTCATCGATTTTTAGTTGCAGAACAGTTGCGGGAAATTGATGTAAAGGCTGATGCTTTATTACTTGAACCCGTTGGCCGTAACACGGCTCCTGCATTAACACTTGCTGCAATTGCTAACCGTGAACTGGGGAATGACGATGTTTTACTCGTGATGCCTGCTGATCATGTTATTCGTGATAATGAATCATTTCAAAAAGCATTAAATGAAGGCGCACAATTAGCGGAACAAGGTTACCTTGTGACATTTGGAATTGTTCCTGATCGACCTGAAACAGGCTACGGTTATATCGAACAAGGTAAAGAAATCGATAAAAATCTCAGTTATGCCATTAATCGATTTGTAGAAAAACCTGAACTTGAGCTTGCTAAAGAATACCTTGATTCCGGTAACTTCCTCTGGAATAGCGGCAAATTCATGATTAAGTCATCTGTCTGGTTAGCGCAAATTGGTCACTATGCACCACAAATTTTAGCCACGTGTGAACAAGCCTATCAAAATGGTAAATCAGAAATGGACTTTTACCGGATTGATGAAGAGGCATTTAGTCAATGTCCATCAGATTCGATTGACTATGCCGTGGCAGAAAAAATTGTTGCCGATGATGAGGATAAAAGCATTAAAGCAGCAGTGATTCCATTAGACGCAGGCTGGTCTGATATTGGTGCCTGGGCAGAATTATGGAAAATTGGAAAAAAAGACAGCGCGGGAAATGTTATACAAGGTGATGTGGTGGCACTCGATAGTGAAAATTCAATGCTATTTAGCCAGCAACGTTTAATTGCAGCAGTTGGACTTAAAGATACTGTCGTTATCGAAACAGCGGATGCTATTCTTGTTGCCGATCGAGATAAGGTTCAGGACGTAAAAAGAGTGGTTGACTGGATAAAATCTGAAGGCAGGGAAGAGCATCTAAATCATCGCTGTGTTTTTCGCCCATGGGGTAATTACGACAGTATTGATATGGGTGAAAGGTATCATGTGAAACGTATTACCGTGGATCCAGGCGGCATATTGTCATTACAAATGCATCAACACCGTGCAGAACACTGGATCGTGGTGAGCGGTACGGCCAAGGTGACACGTGATAATGAAACTTTCATGCTGACAGAAAATGAATCAACCTATATTCCAGTTGGTACCAGGCACCGCCTCGAAAATACAGGCTCAATTCCATTAGAAATGATCGAAGTACAGTCAGGCAGCTATTTCGGTGAAGACGACATTACCCGTTATGAAGATGTTTATGGTCGTTAAATTAGGCAGTTAAATGACAAATTTCCAAGGTTTACCCCCCGTATTAACTATTGATGGTCCAAGCGGCTCAGGTAAGGGCACAATCGTAAAGCATGTAGCTCAGAGATTGGGCTGGCATATGCTGGATAGCGGTGCGCTATATCGCTTAGTCGCTTATGGTTCACAACAAAATCACCTTTCATTTGAAGATGAAAATGCCATTGCTGAATATGCAGCTCAATTAGACGTCGAATTTAAGCTTGTTGAGCTGGAGTCCGGTATCGAAACAGGGCAAAACGGCCAGGATTTGCAGATTATTCTTGAAGGCAAAGTTGTCGGGTCTGAATTACGGACTGAAACAACTGGAAACGCGGCTTCAATTGTTGCTGCCATGCCCAAAGTGCGTGAAGCCTTGCTACAACGGCAGCGTGATTTTCGTCAAAATCCCGGTTTGGTTGCTGATGGCCGCGATATGGGGACCACGGTTTTCCCCGATGCCGAGGCTAAAATCTTCCTTACCGCGAGTGCTGAAGAACGGGCGCAAAGACGCTATAAACAGTTGAAAGAAAAGGGTATTAGTGGTAACCTTGCCGCCCTTTTACAGGACATCCGTAGGGATATTAACGAGCGAGATGAGCGTGATAGTCAACGTTCAGCCTCACCGCTAAAGCCCGCTGAAGATGCAATTTTAATTGATACTTCAGGGTTGAGCATTGAGCAAGTTGTCGAACAAGTGATGGCAGTTTGTGAAAAGAGCTTTGATGTTAAGTAAAAGATAATTAGTTTAACTTTGTAACTGGCTTGATAACGCAAGTTTATCCGGCCTTTTTATTAACAGTTCATAGTGTTTGACTCGCCAGAGTGCAGCTATGACATAACCCAGATCAATATGATCTAAGGCATCTCTAAAATGAGCGAAAGTTTTGCAGAATTATTTGAAGAAAGTTTAGTTAAGACGCAAATGCGTCCTGGTTCTATTATTCCCGGTACTGTGGTTCAAATCGATGATGATTTCATCGTTGTAAACGCAGGCCTGAAATCAGAAGGTGTTATTCCATCATCTCAGTTCATGAATGAAAAAGGCGAACTTGAAGTCGCTGTTGGTGACACAGTCGATGTTGCTATGGATATGATGGATGATGGTTTTGGTGAAACACGTTTATCACGTGAAAAAGCAAAACGTGCAGAAGCATGGAAACATCTTGAAGTTGCTCATGAAGCAAATGAAACAGTTGTTGGTACTATCGCTGATAAAGTTAAAGGTGGCTTCACAGTTGATCTTGGTAACATTCGCGCGTTCTTACCAGGTTCATTAGTAGATGTACGTCCGGTACGTGATACAAGCTACTTAGAAAATAAAGAATTAGAATTTAAAGTTATTAAACTTGACCAAAAACGTAACAACGTTGTTGTTTCACGTCGTGCAGTTGTTGAGTTAGAAGGCGGTGCCGATCGTGAAGCTATGCTTGAAAGCATGCAAGAAGGCGCTATCGTTAAGGGTGTAGTTAAAAACTTAACTGAATACGGTGCATTCGTTGATTTAGGTGGTGTCGATGGTTTATTACATATCACTGATATGGCATGGAAACGTGTTAAACACCCAAGTGAAATCGTTGAAGTAGGTACTGAAATTGACGTTAAAGTTCTTAAATTTGATAAAGAACGTATGCGTGTTTCATTAGGTTTAAAACAAATGGGTGAAGATCCTTGGGTTGATATTGCACGTCGTTACCCAGAGCACACGCGTTTATTCGGTAAAGTTAGCAACATCGCTGACTACGGTTGTTTCATTGAACTTGAAGAAGGCGTTGAAGGTCTTGTTCACGTATCTGAAATGGACTGGACTAACAAGAACATTCACCCAAGCAAAGTTGTTTCTTTAGGTGATGAAGTTGAAGTTGTTGTACTTGATATCGACGAAGAACGTCGTCGTATTTCATTAGGTATGAAGCAATGCCAGGCTAATCCATGGGATGACTTCGCAGGTAACTTCACTAAAGGTGACAAAGTTAAAGGCACAATCAAATCAATCACTGACTTCGGTATCTTCATTGGTATGGATGGTGGCATTGATGGTCTTGTTCACTTATCAGATATCTCCTGGAATGACACTGGTGAAGAAGCGGTTCGTAACTACAAGAAAGGTGACGAAATTGAAGCCGTCGTTCTTTCAGTTGACCCTGAACGTGAGCGTATCTCTTTAGGTATCAAGCAACTTGATAAAGATCCATATGCTGATTTTGTAGCAGACAATCCAAAAGGTAGCATTGTTAAAGGTACAATTGGTGAAGTCGATGCTAAGGGTGCTGTAATCGATTTAGGTAATGGTGTTGAAGGTTACCTTCGTGCATCAGAACTTTCTCGTGACCGTGTTGAAGATGCACGTACTGTATTAAACTCAGGTGACGAAATCGAAGCTAAATTCACCGGTATTGATCGTAAGAGCCGTAACATCAGCTTATCGATTAAAGCTAAGGATACAGCTGAAGAAAAAGCAACAATCAGTGATTATAAGAGTGGCACAGCACAATCTGGCGCTACTTTAGGTGACTTGATGAAAGAACAAATGGGAAGCGGAGACGAGTAAGTCCCTGATTCCATTGAAAAATTGGTTTTCATACGGCGTAACTTGTATTAAGATAGATAAATATACAGGGAAACCGTAGGGTAATAATAATGACAAAATCAGAACTAATCGAAATTCTGGCGCAAAAGCAGACACAACTGGCTTATAAAGACGTTGAGTTAGCCGTTAAAAATATGTTGGAGCATATGGCGACGACATTGGCAAATGGTGAGCGTATTGAAATTCGTGGTTTTGGCAGTTTTTCATTACATTACCGTCCACCTCGTGTGGGCCGTAATCCTAAAACGGGTGATTCAGTGGATCTTACTGCTAAGTATGTTCCGCATTTTAAACCCGGTAAGGAAATGCGCGAGCGGGTAAACGAAAGTATGAGCAGGGTTGAAATCGTACTTTAATCTCAACCTAACCCAGTTCTTATAAAAACGGTATAGAGTTCCGACTCTATGCCGTTTTTTTATGGGTTAAATATACTTAAATTGTGAACAAGGCTAATTAATTGCGAAGCCGAATTATGAGTTGAATTAAGATATCTAGTAACTGGTTTTTATGAGCAGGAACAGGTGTAACTCTACTTATTTAAATTCAAGACGTAATATATATTTAAATAATGAATAGACGAAAAAGATAAATATCAAAGGAATAATTACTGTCTGAAAAATAAATACTACGATCAAACTAACGATACTATTCGTTGTTTCTGCAGCTGCCTGTTTATATTTTTCTACTTTCCTGTTTATATCTAACATTTCAGATGTTGAGTTGTATAATTCCTTAGCGCTCTCCCAGACAGATTTCTTCTTAATATTGGGTTGTGTGATTTGTTCATCCTGGTTTAATTGGCCAATTTTATCAGCTGTAAATTCCAGTTCTCGTGTTGATGTCACATATTCTTTTTCAAGAAATACATGATACACGGCTTCACTGGCCAAACCGGTTAAAGGAACCGCAAAACGTAAAACGATTAAAAATAAAGCACTACGTAATATAAAAATACGAAAATGATAATAGTTTCGTTTTTTTACAAAAAGAAAAATAAGTGCAGTAATAATAAAAAAGAGCAGGGTATAACTAAAAGCGGGCCAGTTACTCATGCTGAGGAAGACTTTCTGAATACCCAGGGATGTTGTGCTGGCAAGCATGACCCATGAAAATCGTTCAATTAGATCATTTACAGGATCAAGAATTTGTCCTGGTGTGAGATTAACGCCAATGCCTGCTGGTTGGATAGCAATTTCAGTTCCCTGTGCCACGGAGATGACGCCATTTAATGTTTTTGCAATTCCAAAAGCAATCAGTGCACGGTTAAAGGCTTTATCAATATGTTCTTTACTGGTTGTGTCGACGGTCTGTGATAAGTTTAAGATAATGGCGATAATGAACAACAGGGATAAAAATATTTTATTTAAACCTGCTTTTACAAACCTGCTTTTTAGTGAAGAGAAGAATGACATGTTTGATTGCTTTTATTATTCATCAGTAATTAATATGGTAAGGCAATTTAGATAACTAAGCCATGTCAAATCAGATAAAATTAAGCCCCGTCTGGCGGGGCGTTAATTATTTAAATTTTGAGATGTTTATCCTTAACATTTTCACTAAGCCGGTAATTTCGTCGCAAATACAAAATCATGATTCCAGAAATACCGAGCAGTATTCCTGATATGAAAGACATAAATGAATCGACGGTTGATATAGCCGCAATACCCCCAATTACATACAATACCGGTAAACTCTCATAAATAGGCTTTGGCATGTGCATACATGACCTCCTGAGTTTCGCGATCACTTACTATCGCTGTGTAATTTCTTACTTTTTTACTTGGCTATTGTTTGTATAGCAGCCAGCTAAATTAAGATCAACGAATAAAATGTTAAATCTGGACACAATTACCACATACAAGATACGTGAATATGTCGCACAATCATCAACATAAACTTCATTTGAGCCAATTATTTCAATCGGCACTTACTGCTGTAAATGGCCGTACGGTCGTTGAAAAAAAACTAGCCGAGCTAAAATTTGAGGGCAAGGTTGCGGTTGTCGCGATCGGAAAAGCAGCATCTGACATGATGAGAGGCGCAATAATTGCGTTAAATGACAAAATTGATTCTGCTCTTGTTATTACCAAGAGTGGTCATGCCGATTCATCACTTGATTGCACTTGTATTGAGTCGGGCCATCCTGTCCCGGATCGCCAGAGCCTCGAAGCGGGTAGAAAGTTGCTTGATTTTCTTATCAATGTCCCCGCGGATGTTGAAATTATTGCCTTGATTTCAGGTGGTACTTCTTCATTAGTTGAAGTTTTACCTGATCATATCAGCCTGCATGAATTACAAAAGATTAATAACTGGTTACTTAGTAGTGGTCTCACTATTCACGAAATAAACAAGGTAAGACAGGCTGTTTCCCTGATTAAAGGTGGAAAAGCACTGTCTTATCTGAAGCATAAAAGAATGACCCAGCTTCTGATATCTGATGTTAAGCATGATAGCCCTGAGATCATTGGTTCAGGTATTTTTGTTAGTAATAAGGCTGTGGGTAATTTGCAGAATGCAGTTAAACTTCCTGACTGGCTGGAAAAATATATTCAGAAGGAAATACCTCGGGTAGCATTGGATGTGGATTCTCATATTATTGCCAGTAATGATATGGCCTGCCAGGCCATTATTAAAAAGGCAAAAAAATTATCACATGATGTGACTTATCATGGTCAGACTTTACATGGTGATGTTTTTGAAATAGCAGAATCAATACATAAAACGCTGCTAGATACTCAGGCAGGGATTCATCTTTGGGGAGGTGAAACAACGCTGGCCTTACCTGAAAACCCGGGACGGGGAGGACGAAACCAGTCATTAGCATTAGCGCTGGCATGTTTAGTAGAAAATCAACCAGGTATCACCATCCTTATTGGTGCTACAGATGGCAGTGACGGGCCAACAGAAGATGCCGGGGCAATTATTGACGGTTTTACTTTGCGCCGTGCCAGCGATTTCAAGGCGAAAGACTACCTTGCTAAGGCAGATGCCGGAACATTTTTAGCAGAAGCAGGAGATTTATTTTCAACCGGGCCAACCGGCACCAATGTGATGGATATTGTCATTGCAATAAAAGAACCTATTTAAGCTGCGCCTTAGTTACTATCTTGATAAAATGCGGTCATGAGTCAAACAACACTATTTGAACGTGCTGAAGAATGTATCAAGGCATGTAAGCCGGCAGAAAAAATTAAATTAAGTTATGAAACTGAAACTGCGTGGCAAGAGAAAAAATTATCACTTGATAAAATATCGGCTATTTTAAAATTTGAAGAACCTGGTCGGCCAGATAAGCCTGAATTAGTGCCACCCAGGGAATTAAATCGCCGTAAAATAACAACTAAAGAAGGCCATGCGGCTTTAATTCATTCAATTTGTCACATCGAGTTTAATGCGATTAACCTGGCATGGGATGCGGTATACCGTTTCCAGGATATGCCAGTAGAGTTTTACGCTGACTGGATTAAGGTGGCAAAAGAAGAAGCCTTTCATTATGAATTATTAAGCCAACATTTGAATTCATTAGGCTATGAATACGGTGATTTTAGTGCTCACAATGGTTTATGGGAAAGTGCATTACTAACAGCATTCGACCCGATGGTAAGAATGGCTTTAGTACCAAGAGTACTGGAAGCACGTGGCCTGGATGTTACCCCGGGGATTGTGAATAAGCTCAAGGGTATTGGTGATCAAGCGGCAATTGATATTCTTGCAATTGTTCACCGTGATGAAATCGGTCATGTTGAAATTGGAACCAGGTGGTTTCGCTATCTTTGTGAACAAAGAGGATTAAATTCAGAGAAAATCTTTAAAGAGCTTATTGATAAATATATGAAAGGTACACTACGTGGTCCATTTGATCATGATGCGCGAAAACGAGCAGGTTTTACCGAAGAAGAATTAATATATCTTGAATCAACAAATTTAAACTAAGGGTTATGATGAAAATTTTTTTACTAGTGATGATGATGGCTGTTTTATCTGCATGTGCTCAAAAAGAGTATGGTGATACACTGCTCCTGTTTGTTGAGCAGGAAGATGGTGTTGAACCCTATCAAACACGCATGATTATCACAGAAAACTTTGTTCGTATTGATGATGGTGAAGGGGATAAAGACTTTGTGCTGTTTGATCGTAAAAATAAAATTGTACAAAGCGTTAATGCCAGTGAAGAAACAATTATGGCAGTGCATGAAAAGAAATTAAAAAAAGGACAAAAATTTGAACCGCCGTTTGAACTGGCTCATAAAGTAAAAGAAATGCCACTGAAGAAAGATGCTCCGACTATTGATGGTGAAAAAGCCAGGCATTACCAGCTAATTACGAACAATGAAACTTGTTATAACGTGATTGCGGTAAAAGGTTTGATGCCACACGTGGTGAAAGCATTGACGGATTTCCATAAGCATATGGCGACGGATAGTTATGTTACTTTTAATAATTTACCCGCAGATATGCACGATGCCTGTGATATGACTGCTACAACATTTAAACCAGCTCGTCAGTATGAATTTGGTTTTCCTGTTCAGGAGTGGGGTAAACGTAATTATTCACGCTCCTTGATTGATTACGATGTCAATTACCAGGTTGATCCTGCTATGTTTATTTTACCGAAAGGTTATAAGCATTATACCGTTACACAGTTACGGGAAGGTAAAGTAAAGTTTTCAGATTAAGATTGCTTTATTGGCAGATGTAACTAATATTAATATAAGGAAAAGACTAAATTTAAGTGAGTCCTTATTGAAAAAGTATTCATATTTTTAAATATACTATCAGGCGTTTTTATCAAGAATAAGAATAAGTTTAATGATTCTTATCTTTGATGATAGCAGTGTTGAGTTTTATATTTACCATACTAATTTGATACACATATGAAGTATATACTTGCCGCTGATGACGAACCAATGAATCTTGAGATTATGGAAATTATCTTAAGGGGTAATTATGAATACCATGCCGTTGAAAATGGCATTGAATGCCTGAAAAGTATAGAAAAGCGTATACCTGATTTATTATTACTAGATCTTGCGATGCCGGGAATGGATGGGCTGGAAGTATGTAAAGAGCTGCGTAACAATGAAAAAACAAAAAAATTACCCATTGTTATGGTTTCAGGATGTGCATCAAAAGAATATGTTAGCAATGGATTTAAAGCGGGTGTGAATGATTATATTACGAAACCTTTTAACCCTGAACAGGTATTAAAGGTAGTGAAAAAGTTAATTGGTAGCTAAATAAATTTTAAAGTGCCTCAAGCACGCAGCCATTGGCATCACAGTTTAGAACACTACCTTGTTTATACCAGTCTCCCAGTACGATTCGTTTCATATCCTCTTTATTAACAATAAAGTTATGAACAGCAGGGCGGTGAGTGTGACCATGAATAAGTTGCTTTACACCATGTTCTGACATGGCCTTTTCAACAGCGTTCTGATTCACATCCATGATATCCATGCTCTTTTGGGCCATTGCTTCTTTACTGATATTTCTGTAGCTGGCAGTCATGGCTAAACGCTCTTCAGGGCTTTTTGCCAGGAATTCTTTTTTCCAGAAAGGTTCGCGTACCATGGCCCTGAATTTTTGATACTCAATATCATCGGTACATAATGTGTCACCATGCATCAGCAGGGTGGCGGTGCCGTAAAGATCGATAACAGTAGGATCTTCGATTACGGTAGCACCCGAGATATTTGAAAATTGATCGGCCATTAAGAAGTCACGGTTGCCGTGCATAACATACAAGGGGACACCGTTATCAGTGAGTTGTTTCATACTGGTAATGCTTTGCCTGTAGTCAGGTTGGATTATGTCATCTCCTGGCCAGACTTCAAACAGGTCACCCAAAATATAAAGGGCATCCGCTTTGGACGCCCTTTTTTCTAGAAAGTCGATAAACAAGGTTGTGATATTTTCGCGCTCTCCACTTAAATGAAGATCAGAAATAAATAACGTGTTCACAATAAATGTCTGACTATCAAGTAAAGTGATTAGTCTTCAATGACGACACTTTCAATGATTACATCATTACTTGGTACGTCCTGGTGATGACCACTTGAGCCTGTTGCTACATTTTTAATTTCATCAACCACATCCATACCTTCAACTACTTTGCCAAACACGCAGTAACCATAGCCTTGTGCATCTGCTGAAGTAAAGTTAAGAAAATTATTATCGTTTACATTAATAAAAAATTGTGATGATGCTGAATGTGGATCAGGAGTACGCGCCATGGCAATAGTACCGCGTGCATTAGTCAGGCCATTATCAGCTTCATTTTTGATACTGTCACGCGTTGCTTTTTCTTTCATGCCGGGTTCCATGCCGCCACCCTGGATCATGAAGCCATCAATTACACGGTGAAAAATAGTGCCATCATAGAAACCATCTTTTACATACTGTTCAAAATTGGCAACGGTTTCCGGTGCTTTAGCCGCATCGAGTTCAAGTACGATGGTGCCTTTGTTAGTCGTCATTTTAATCATGATTAAATCCTTACAGTTTTATAAAATTACTTTTTAATATTCTTTGCGGCTTCGATAACACTCGCTTTATGAATAATGACCATTTTTAATGGTACATCTGTTGGGAACGGGCCATTTGGTCCGGTACGCATATTGCGGATCTTATCGACGACATTCATCCCTTTTACGACATGACCAAAAACAGCATAGCCCCAACCGCGTGGTGTTTTATTTTTATGATCAAGGAAGGTGTTATCAACGACGTTAATAAAGAACTGGGCAGAAGCTGAATGAGGATCATTCGTTCTCGCCATGGCAATAGTGCCACGTAAATTGGATAAGCCATTATCTGCTTCATTTAAGACGGTTGCATTACCTTCTTTACGGTTCATTTCTGCGTTAAATCCGCCGCCCTGAATCATGAAGTTTTGAATGACACGATGGAAAATAGTGCCATCGTAGTAACCGCTATTAACGTGTTTAAGGAAATTCACAACCGTCAGTGGGGCACGGGTCATGTCCAGTTCGAGAATAATATTGCCTTCCGATGTTTCTAGCTTAACGCGCTTACTGGCAGCATCTTCTGCTGCATTTGCACTGGAAAAGAGTAAAAAAAGGCTGGTTAAAGTAATCAGAATATTACGCATAATTGGGAATCTTTTTGTTGAAGTTAGACAAATAAATATGACGGTGAATAATAATGGGTTTGCCATGATTTGTCTCTAGCTTTGTTGTTTTCAGTATTGTACGGGTCTCATTGTGGCAATTTGAAATCTGTATTTCCGTTAGGCGATTAATTCCGTTATTCTAGCGTCCTGACTGAAATTTCGTTAAATCCCGTAATAAAGAAGATATTAATTCATGCTACAAATACACAATAATCTCACCCGTCAAAAAGAAGAATTTAAGCCACTGGATGCCAATAATGTGCGGATGTATGTGTGTGGCATGACGGTATATGATATGTGTCATATTGGCCATGCCCGGGTGTTGGTCGTGTTTGACGTGATTTATCGTTACCTGTGCGAAGTTTATGGAAAAGATCATGTCACCTATGTTCGAAATATTACCGATATTGATGACAAAATCATCGCGCGTGCCAATGAAAACGGTGAAAATTTTAATGCCCTGACGGGCCGGTTCATCGAAGAAATGCATCATGATTCTGATGCCCTGGGAATCCTGTCACCTAACCAGGAACCCCGCGCAACCATGTACATGGCTCAGATCATCGAGATGGTACAAACCCTGGTGGATAAAGGTTTTGCCTATGCCGCGGATAATGGGGATGTTTACTATGCCGTGAGTAAGTTCGAAAAATACGGTGAATTATCGGGTAAACACATCGAAGATTTACGTGCCGGTGAACGTGTGGCGGTTGAGGATGCAAAAAAAGACCCGCTTGATTTTGTGCTGTGGAAAGCGGCCAAGCCTGATGAGCCAAGCTGGGATTCCCCCTGGGGTAAAGGTCGTCCAGGCTGGCATATAGAATGTTCTGCCATGTCGACGGAGTGTCTCGGTCATAATTTTGATATTCACGGTGGCGGTATGGATCTGCAATTTCCCCATCATGAAAATGAAATTGCCCAGTCTGAAGCGGCCACCGGTGAGAAATTTGCCAATGTCTGGATGCATAATGGTTTTGTGCGTATTGATGATGAAAAAATGTCCAAGTCACTGGGCAACTTTTTTACCATTCGCGAGGTAACAAAGAAGTACGATCCCGAAGTACTGCGTTATTTTATTTTAACCAGTCATTACCGCAGCCCATTAAATTATTCTGATAAACAACTTGATACGGCCAAGGCGGCTTTAACGACCTTGTATACCGCGTTACGCGGGGTAGAGATTACTGCGCCTGACTCAAGAGACACCGAGTATCATCAGCGTGTCTGTAACGCGATGGATGATGACTTTAATACCGCAGAGGTTTTACCTGTATTATTCGATCTCGCCAAACAGGTTAATCGCTATAAAGATAGCAATGAAGAAAAGGCTAAATATTTTGCGGCCTTGTTAAGCGACATAGCTTCAATGATTGGCCTGCTTGGCCAGGATCCAGAAGCCTTTTTGCGAGGTGGTTCTAGTGTTAGAGGTGGTGATGAAGGTGTTTCTGCTGACGAGATTGATGCGTTAATCGAACAACGTAACCAGGCTCGTATAGCTAAAGACTGGGCTGAAAGCGACCGTATTCGCGACGAGTTAAAAGCACAAGGTGTCGTACTTGAAGATAGCGGTGGCGTTACTAGCTGGCGCCGGGAATAAGTCAGTCGCATTTTGCAATCTTGTTTGAATCTGGCCAAATGTGACTGACACATGTCTTAACTTGAGCTAGCGTTAAAGAACTGACGTTAATCTCATAATAAGCATGATAAGGACAGCGAAATGTTTAGCTTTTTACTTCGATTTAAATTCAAACTTTCTATTCTTGGTGTTCTCTTTACAGTAACAATCTTTCCGCCTTCGACTGTTTTTGCCGCTGAGCCAATGAAAAATGACAATCAGCATATTCGTGTCTGGAACAAGTTTGTGGCAGATACACTGAATTTGCATCAAAAATTAACGGCAGCTAAAAATTTACAGGTTAAAACCCGAATTGGCAGTTACGCTAACGTGAAAAATTTTTATATTGAACATCAATATTTTAACAAGGGCAAATTAGTCAGCCAGGTTCAATGGGAAAAAGATAACCCCGACACACTGCATACCATCGAAGTGTATGTGCATGATCATAAAGGGCGGGTTATCAGGGATTTTTTAGCGGCTTATTTACCTTTTTATCATAATGCACCGACGCAAACCCTTGTGAGTTTTCATCATTACAATGGACAGTTACATGCTTTTCGTAGTTTTGATGCCACGGGCGACAAAGTATTAGAGCGATGCACCGGTAAAGATGCAAAAGGGCAGGCGGTTAACTTACTTCTTGATGAAGATGACTTACTCAATGACCCGGATGAGCTTATTGGGAGTAAAGAGTACAAGGATTGTTTTGCGGGATTAAAACAGCAAGAACTGGGGAAATATATTATTCCGCAGTAACTTGCCCATGCATTACTAATCGTGAAAGTTTTCAGCCGCATCCACGGTATTTTGTAACAAGGTTGCCACGGTCATCGGCCCAACGCCACCGGGTACAGGGGTAATCCAGCCTGCACGCTCTTTAGCCGGTTCAAAATCAACATCACCGATTAAGCTGCCATCTTCGGCACGGTTGATGCCAACATCAATCACCGTGGCTCCGGGTTTAATCCATTCTCCTTTCACAATACCGGGTTTACCGACCGCGACGACAAGAATATCAGCCTGAGCCACCTTGGTTTCCAGGTCTTTGGTGAAGCGGTGAGTTACCGTAACGGTACAGCCAGCCAGGAGGAGCTCTAACGCCATGGGACGGCCAACATGGTTTGATGCACCGACGACGAGCGCATCCTGACCTTTAATGGGCTCACCGGTGCTTTCAAGTAAAGTTATTACACCACGGGGTGTACAGGAGCGTAATACAGGCATTCTTGTTGCCAGTCGACCCACGTTATAGGGATGGAAACCATCGACATCTTTATCAGGCCTGATGCGTTCAATCACCGTTTCAGTATCAATATGATCTGGAACTGGGAACTGGACCAGGATGCCATCAACTGCATCGTTTTCATT
>JAOUOK010000126.1 GCA_029880425.1 Gammaproteobacteria bacterium | reverse complement strand
TCGTTTATGCAGGTAAAGCTCAAGACTTATTAATTCTTCAGAACCCAGGTGAAAAGGTTCTGCACGGAAGGAGATAAAACATTCTTTTATGCGGGCATGCAGGCTGGTCATTTTGCCGCTTCCCAGACGGTATAAAGGAAAACCGTTAGACTGCCCCTGGCTCAGTACCTGTCCGCGTAAGTGTTGCCCGGCATATTGATCATGACAAACCGTGCAGGCCATGTTCATCTGACCGTAGCGAGTATTGTAAATCTTTTTCCCTTTTTCATAGAACGGTTTTAATTCTTTTGTGATCTTCACATTCACTTTTTCACCACGCGCCAGGTAACGAACATAAGCTTCGATTTCTACTAAATCAACGCAGTCATAAACATAAGGAACGTTATCCAGGTGTTCTTCACCACAGTAGTTTATTTGTTCCTGCAGTGTAAAAGGTTTTTCATATTCTTTATTATAAATGGGGTAATTGGCGATCTTTTTTAGATCAAACTTACTGCCATTTTTTCCATGGCAGCTTGCACAGGTTTTATCATTTACACCTGGCCGGTGAAATTCAACTTTCCCTTCCTCTACCGCGGTCATTCCCGGGTTGGCAAACTCATCATTTTGCATCTCACGTGTGGCGGTTGAAACATATTCAGAACCAGATTTGACATCACCTGCGTTTGCGGTACTAAAAAATAAGGAGGTTATCAGGAGTGTGATGATCGTGAATTGATTATATTTCATCATATAGTGATCACTCTATTTCAAGGTCATCAGGTAGGCGATCACATCTTCTGTTTCCTGTGCTGTTAATACAGGCTTACCCCAGTATTTATCAGCAACGCGGTTATTCTCTTTCGGATTTTTATAATAGCCGGGCATAATGGTTAGGGGATTAATTTTTTGTTCATCGGCAACACGCAACCGGATTTGTCCCTCGCTTAAGCGTGAAGCAATACCATGCAATGCAGGTCCGACCGTACCATGAAATTTTTCTTCACTAATTGGCAAGGTATGGCAGGCCAGGCAATTGCCTTTATTCCTGTTAATAATAATTTTTCGGCCGCGCTCTGCATTACCACGATAACCGCCAAAAGGTTTAGTGATAGCGTAATTTTCAATTTTCCAGGAGTAAAATTTTTTGTCGGCTTTTGAATCAGCGTATGTCGGTGAGACAAATATAATGAATACAAATACGCTGGTTATTAAACCATTGGTAAGTAAAGATAGCCCAGGTTTAATTTCCCGAGTATTCATCTACAGTATTCCCCTGGTTTCTCCATATGGTTGATAGATATATTTTAAAAATACATGAGCAGGTAAAAAAAATACAGGGGTAAAATTAGTCTTTTTCTTTAAGTTCTAAAGAAACGGAGTTAATACAATAACGTAAACCGGTTGGTTGTGGGCCATCAGGAAAGACATGACCAAGATGGGAGCCACATTTTTTACAATGCACCTCGGTGCGGGTCATGCCAAGAGAATGGTCAGTGGTCTCTTCAACCGCACTATTGTTAATGGCCTGATAATAACTGGGCCAGCCAGTACCAGAATCAAACTTGCTGTCCGAAGAAAATAATGCTTCACCACACCCGGCACAAACATAAGTCCCGTTTATTTTACAGTCTGCATATTTACCGCTAAAGGGGTGCTCCGTGCCATGCTGGCGCATGACGCGGTACTGTTCAGCACTAAGACTATCTAGCCACTCCTGATCTGTTTTATCTGACATATTATTTAATTTGTTTTTTTGCTGTCTTTAGAATTTGTTGCGAGCATATTTTTGTTTTTTTCTTCAAGTGAAAGAATGAGCGCATCAATGCCATCAGTTTTTAACTCAGTTGCAAAGTTATTTTTATACGTTGTGATCATGCTGATGCCCTCAACGGAAACATCAAAAATTTTCCAGCCTTTTTTCGTCAGGTGCATGCGGTAGAATATGGGGATGCCCGGTCCCTTTTCCTGCTCGACTTCACCACGGATAGTAATACTTGTATCACCCTGTTTAAGATTACTTGGAAAATACTTAATGAGATCGAGTTTTAAATCTTTATTATTATTATTGAGATATTCAGATAATGCCGAAGAATAAAAACGTAAAAGTAATAGTCTGAACTGGCGTATAAATTTTATTTTTTGTTCTTTATTCGCACGACGCCAGTATTTACCCATGACAATTTTTGATGCAGTAATAAAGTCAAGATGAGGCAGGATAATGTCTTCAACCAGTGAGGTTAGCTTGGCGGGTGTTTTTTTGATTTCAGGACGGTGCTCGTTAATCGAACGCAGCATTTTTACCGTGTTAAGCTGGATTAATTCATCGGGTGGCTGAATTTTGGCCTGGGCCTGGCTGTTGGCAACGAAAAATAAGCCAATAATGAGGGTTAAAAATCCATTTTTAAGTGTGTGCGGCAAAGTCGACATTTTGGGCTCCGGTATGAATTGTAGTAATTTCTTTGACAATAAACGTTATTTTTTTCAAATTCTGCTAAGTCGTCCTCATTCTTAAAAGCGGGACAAATTATGCTTTTATAATATATAGTAGCAAAGATAAATATGAGACAAGCAGTTATTTAAATAGTTTAATCAGGAGTTCATTGTGTCATCAACTGAAACAGGACGGGGTCATTTTTCCCGGGTAAGAATGCGCCGTATGCGCCGCGATAATTTTTCTCGCCGTTTAATGCGTGAAAATACACTGACAGTAGATGACCTGATTTATCCTGTTTTTGTGCTTGAGGGCAAAGGCCAGCGAGAGGGAGTCCCGTCTATGCCGGGTGTTGAGCGGCTCTCAATTGATGAGTTACTCAAAGAAGCAAAGGATATAGTGAGTTTAGGTATTCCGGCGATCGCGATTTTCCCGGTAACCCCGGCAGAAGCCAAGTCGCTGGATGCGGCAGAAGCCTATAACCCGGATGGGCTGGCGCAGCGTACTGTTCGTGCTGTCAAAGAAATGTACCCTGATTTAGGTGTGATTACCGATGTCGCACTTGACCCGTTTACCACGCATGGTCAGGACGGCCTGATTGATGAATCGGGTTACGTGATGAATGATGAAACTGTTGAAGTACTGGTTAAACAGGCGCTGTCCCATGCAGAGGCAGGTGCGGACGTGGTGGCACCCTCGGATATGATGGATGGCCGTATTGGCAAGATTCGGGATGCACTGGAAAAGGCGGGTTATATCCATACCCGGATCCTGGCATATTCAGCCAAGTATGCCTCAAGTTTCTATGGTCCTTTCCGGGATGCAGTAGGCTCATCGGCAAATTTAGGTGCAGGAAATAAATACACTTATCAAATGGATCCAGCTAACAGTGATGAAGCGCTGTGGGAAGCCAGCTTGGATTTAGATGAAGGTGCAGACATGATTATGGTTAAGCCAGGTATGCCGTATCTTGATATCGTGCGTCGTATTAAGGATGAGTTTGGGGCTCCGACTTATGTTTACCAGGTCAGTGGTGAATATGCCATGCTCAAGGCGGCCGCACAAAATGGTTGGCTGGATGAAAAAGCAGTGGTAATGGAATCACTACTCTCGTTTAAACGTGCTGGTGCAGATGGCATATTGACGTATTTTGCTGTGTCCATAGCCAGGTGGTTAAAAGAAAAGAAGTAGTTATTACCTAAGTTATTAATAACCAAAGATCAATTTTTTGCAATAAATTTATTTGTAATAAAAACCTCATAAAGTGTTTGTTATTCGATGAGCACTTTGTATACTTCGCGCCATACGAAGATTATTTTTATTGATGCTGAAGGCAGTATCAAAACAAGAGGAAAATGTATGGCACGTACAACCATCTCGAGTCTTTTCGGCTCATCTCCCGTCGCTCCTTTACAATCTCATATGGCCAGTGTTCAGGATTGTATTGTTGAACTTATTCCATTTTTTAAAGCCGTTTTAAAAGAAGACTGGAAAAAAGCAAAAGCACAGCAAAAGAAAATTGCAAAGCTTGAAGGTGAAGCAGACAAATTAAAGAAAAAGCTTCGCTTAAATTTACCTAAAAGTTTATTTATGCCTATTTCACGTCGGGATTTACTCGAAGTGATTACCATGCAGGATAAAATTGCTAATAAATCAAAAGATATTGCGGGTATTATTATTGGTCGAAAAATGACCTTTCCTGAAGCTGTTAGTGAAAAATTACTCGATTTTGTTACGCGGTGTATTGATGCATCAAAACAGGCACAAACAGCGATTAATGAACTTGATGAACTGGTTGAAACCGGTTTTAGTGGCCGGGAAGTTAACCTGGTTCAGGAAATGATTAAAACATTAGATGATATTGAAGGTGACACGGATAAGATCCAGGTAAAAGTTCGCGCCGAACTATTCAAGCAGGAAAAGGATTTACCGCCAGTTGACGTGATGTTCATGTATCGGGTAATCGATGGTATTGGCGACCTGGCCGATTTGTCACAGCGTGTTGGCAGTCGTCTGGAACTTATGTTGGCACGTTAGGGGAGAGTTGTTATGGAATATGGAATGATTTTCCTCGGGTTAGCTATTGTCTTTGGTATATTCATGGCGTGGGGTATTGGTGCAAACGATGTGGCCAATGCTATGGGTACTTCAGTCGGCTCTGGCGCAATCACTATAAAGCAGGCTGTGATTATTGCCGCTATTTTTGAATTTGCCGGTGCTTTTTTAGCCGGTGGCCAGGTTACAAAAACGATTCGTAAAGGCATCGTTGATGCTGACTTACTCTCGAGTACCCCAGAACTTCTCATTTTTGGCATGCTTGCCTCGTTACTTGCAGCAGGTATCTGGTTACTCGTTGCTTCACGTTTTGGTTGGCCGGTATCAACAACACATACTATCGTTGGTGCGATAGTAGGTTTTGCCGCAGTCGGTATTGGTTTTGAAGCTGTGCACTGGGGCAAGGTTGGAACGATAGTTATGAGCTGGGTGGTGTCGCCTGCTTTAGCCGGTATTGTTTCTTACTGGTTGTTCCGTAGTGTGCAAAAATTGATATTGAATACAGAGCACCCATTTGAAAATGCAAAACGTTATGTACCTTACTATGTTTTTTTAACCGGTTTTATGATTGCGCTTGTTACCATGTTTAAAGGTCTTAAACATGTTGGCCTGGAAACCACGTTAGTACAAAACTATGCTATGGCATTTATTTTTGGTCTAATTATTATGTTTGTAAGTATGCACTATACCCGCAGAATAGAAATTAAACCTGAAGCCGATAAAGACTTTCACTTTGCTAATGTAGAGCGTGTCTTTGGTGTACTCATGGTCGTCACTGCGTGTGCTATGGCGTTTGCACACGGTTCAAATGACGTGGCAAATGCAATTGGCCCGGTTGCCGCGGTAGTGGGTATTGTGCAAAGTGGTGGTGAAGTTGCTAGTAAATCAGTAACCCCTATCTGGATTCTGATACTCGGTGGTGGTGGTATCGTGCTCGGCCTGATGATGTACGGAAAACATGTAATCGCAACAATTGGTAAAAATATTACCGAGCTCACTCCAAGTCGTGGCTTTGCAGCAACTTTAGCGGCAGCAACAACCGTTGTTGTTGCATCAGGTACAGGCTTACCAATATCAACAACGCATACATTAGTGGGTGCAGTACTTGGTGTAGGTTTAGCGCGCGGTATTGGCGCACTGAACTTAAATGTAGTGCGTACTATATTCCTTTCCTGGATTGTCACCTTACCGGCAGGTGCACTGATGTCGATAGCTTTCTTCTTCATGTTTAAAGGGATGTTCAGTTAAGCGTGAGTGATCTTTTCGACTTCGGTAAAAAAGTTGATGACTATGCGGTGATGGGTAATCCTATCTCGCATAGTAAATCGCCTTCTATTCATAGCCTCTTTGCAGAACAAACACAGCAAGCCATTACCTATACCGCCATGCATGTTGATCTCGGTGGCTTCAGCCAGGCCGTGGGAAATTTTGCCGCCGCCGGTGGCAAAGGCTTAAATATAACAGTACCGTTTAAACAGGAAGCCTGGGCGCTGGTGAATGAACGTAGTGAACGCGCAGAACGCGCGGGTGCTGTTAACACGATTAAAATAGAGAATGACCAGTTATACGGTGATAACACTGATGGCATTGGTTTGGTTCATGATTTAATACAAAAC
>JAOUOK010000125.1 GCA_029880425.1 Gammaproteobacteria bacterium | reverse complement strand
AATTGGCGCAGACATGGTCCGTGGCCAGCTTTCCAGCCGGGCTGCCCGTGTCAGGGTCAAGTACGATAACTTCATAACCCATGGTACGAGCAGCCACAGTGAACATGCGTCCTAGTTGGCCACCACCGAGCATGCCTAGTGTACTACCGGGTAATATTTTCATACTTTTGGTAATTTCATAGCGCGAACTTTGGTGCGCTGTTTTTTACGGAAGGTATGGAGTTTTTTAGCGTATTTTTCTTCCATGTTGGCCAGCAAGGAGACGGCAAATAGTCCTGCATTTGCAGCCCCAGGCTCACCAATTGCAAAGGTAGCAACAGGGATACCTTTTGGCATTTGTACAATCGATAACAGGGAATCAAGACCTTTTAAGGCACGTGAGGTTACAGGAACGCCTAAAACAGGAACAATTGTTTTGGATGCAATCATGCCGGGTAAATGGGCTGCGCCACCTGCACCCGCGATAATCACCTGGATCCCACGTTCAGCCGCGGTTTCAGCATATTCAAACATCGCGTCCGGGGTTCTGTGTGCAGATACCACCTTGGCTTCATGTGGAACGCCAAAATCTTTAAGAATCTCACAGGCCTGGCTCATGACTTTCCAGTCACTGTTGCTTCCCATAACGACGCCAACAACGGGCTTTTTCATGCTTACTCCGGATGATACAAAATTTTCGAAACGCGAATATTACCAGTTTAGCCGGCAAATGGCATACCTGCTTCGCGTGTTTTTACAAGCAATTAGGTGATATTTTACTGCATTTGAACCTTTATTCAGGCAGAAAGATATTCATAAGCTTATTAATAGAAAAGAAGTAATAGTTATGTGTATTAAAAATGTGAAAAAATAACCGTTGATATTTAAGGGATTGTCTTGAATGCCGATATATAGTTCAGCCAATATATAAACATACGAATAGCTGAATTTATTCAGTTATTTTGAGACATAATCAGGATATAAAAAAAGTACTTAAAAAAAGGATTTATTAGCATGAGTCGATTTCTACCCCGTTCAAAAAGATTAGGTTTTAGATTTCTAAGACATCCAGCAGATGTATTATTTTTATTGATAGGCTTTTTATTTATATTCACATCAACAGCTAATGTTGCCGGTGAAAATAAACGGGTCAGGATAGCGATGGCAATTTCTCCTCTTTCATCACCTTTTATCATTGCGTTTGAAAAAGGCTATTTCAAAGAAGTTGGCCTTGAGGTAGATATTAAACAGGTTAAGGGTGGGCATTTAGCCTTCAATACCCTTGCAGCTGGCGAGGCCGATATCGCCACATCATCAGAAGCAGTAGTGATGTTTAACAGTTTTAAGCGTAATGATTTTAGTCTGTTCTGCACATTTGTTAACTCTGATAATGATGTAAAAATTCTTGCTCATCGTGATAGCGGCATAAGGTCTATCCATGATCTAAGGGGCAAAAAAGTCGCAACGATAAAAGGCACTTCAGCCCATTTCTTTTTAAACCATACATTGTTAATGAAAGGGATTGCAGAAAGTGAGTTGAAAATATCTGGGTTTAAACCACAACAGGCAACACATGTTTTGCAGAATAAACAGTTTGATGCTGTTACTACCTGGGAACCTTTTGCTCACCTGGCAAAAAAAGAATTAGGTGAAGATGTAATTATTGTTGAACATGAACGTGTTTATATTGAAACATTTAATGCGATCACTAAACGTGAATATGCAAGTAAAAACAAAGGTACGTTAATAAAAATAACGCAAGCATTAGTTAAGGCCAATAAATTCATTAATTCTAAACCAGCAGAAACACAATTGATTGTGGCAAAAAAACTAAATAAAAAACTGGATGTTATTAAAAGTACCTGGGATGATTTTTCTTTTGCAGTAAGACTGGATCAATGGCTATTAACGAGCCTTGAAGCTGAAGCTCGTTGGGCAATGGAAAATGGCTTTGTAAAGGAAAAAGAAATGCCAAATTACCTGGAGTATATTAATTTAGAACCGCTGAAAAAACTCGCACCTGAAAAAGTAACAATATACAAATAGGTTGGCAGTTTTTAAATGAAAATTAAAACAGCATTAAAATTAGTCATCGTTTTATCGTTACTTGTTTCAGCTAGTATAGGTTCCTGGGTATATTCACTTTACCAGGCATATGCAGAAATGAAAGATGATGCCTATATTACACAAAAATTGAGTAATGTGATTCAGCGCATCAATAGTACTTCAAGTGAATATCTTCTTTACTACCAGGAGCGTGCATCCATCCAGTGGAAAAGTGCCCACCTGGAGCTGGGGGAAGTATTAACTGACCCGGAAATTAACCATGCAGCACAGTTTGTAGAGCTGGATAAAGTTATAGACTCGCATGAACGATTACAAACGTTATTTGAACAGCTGGAAAAAATTAATGGCGGTGATGATACTGCAATTGTTATGAGGCAGAGAAAAGCACTGGCTTCACAATTGCTAACCTCGCTACAGGTTATGTCACAGGTGACATCAGAGCTTGTAAGTGATGTTGAATTAAAAAGAAAAGATATCGAAAGAAAACTTTCCTGGTTGTCTTTTGTTATTTTTATTGCCTTTGTCGTTATCCTGATATTTAGCTGGATCTTGATAGCATACCGTATTGTTATCCCGGTTAATAACCTGAAAAATTATATTGTAAATATTGATGCTAATAACCTGGCTGAGAGATACGAGGTTAAGAGAAATGATGAGGTAGGGGAGCTTGTTACTTCATTTAATCGCATGGCAGAAAACTTATTGAATACAACTGTATCCAAACAAAAGCTAACTAATGAGATTGAAGAAAGAAAAAGATCAGAAGAAGAACTGATTAAACAAACTAATTTAAATAAGTCAGTACTTGAAAATACCGGTAATGTGGTTGTTGTACTTGACCGGGATGGGAATTTTATAAAATTTAATCATGCTGCGGAGCAAGTAACAGGTTATTCAAGATACGAACTCCTTTATAAACCAGTTTGGGATTTTGTTATTCCAGAGGAACAACAACCTGGTGTTAAGAAAGTATTTGAAAACTTAAAGGATGGGAATATTGATATTGCAGGCAACTATGAAAATCACTGGGTAACAAAAAATGGTGATTACCGCTTATTTGACTGGCATAACGATGTCATTAAAAATGCTGAAAACGAGGTGAAATATATTGTTGCAATTGGACATGATATTACCGATAAAAGAAAGGATGAAGCTGAAAAGCAACGAATGCAACGAGAGTTAGAACAGTCTCATAAAATGGATGCACTTGGGCAACTTACCGGAGGAATCGCTCACGATTTTAATAATATGCTGGGCGTTATTTTAGGTTATGCAGAATTAGCAGTTAACAAGGCAAAAGATAATAATGATTTAAGTATACAAAATTATTTAGAACAAGTTATTACCGCGTCAAACAGGGCCAAAGAACTTATTGCAAAAATGTTAACCTTCAGCCGGGCAGATAAATCAGCCAGCCAGGTTGTCAGTATTGAATTATTATTGGATGAAAGTATAGATTTAATGAAATCTATACTGCCCAGTACGATTAAGCTGGAAAAAAAGATGCAAAAGAATCTCCCTATGATTGCCATTAATCCAACTCAATTTCAGCAAGTAATAATGAATTTAATGATTAATGCAAAAGATGCAATGGATGGTGTTGGCATATTGAATATTAGTACTGCTTTATATTACTCAAGGGGGAATGAGTGTTCTTCCTGTCATCAGAAAATTGAAGGTGAATGGGTTGAGGTAATAATTAAAGATAATGGCAGCGGAATGACTGATGAAGTAAAGGAAAGGATTTTTGACCCTTTCTTTACCACCAAGAATATTGGAGAAGGTACCGGGATGGGGTTGTCTGTCATACACGGAATAGTTAAAGGGCATGGCGGACATATTATTGTTAAATCAACAGAAGGTGTTGGAACAAGCTTTCATCTTTTACTTCCATTCATTACATCAGGGGAAAAGCATATTGCCGACAACACTAATTTTGAAACTGAAAGTATTAAGGGAAGTGCTCAGCGGATATTAATTATTGATGATGAGACATCGCTCGTGGATTTTCAGTATGAGTTACTGAACGCTAATGGCTATATATGTACCAAGATGTATGACAGCAGTGAGGCTTTGGAATTATATTTATCATCCCCGGGATCTTTTGATTTGATTCTTACCGATCAAACGATGCCGGGTGTAACAGGATTAGAAATAATTGATTTGATTAGAAGTAAAGGACTGACAACGCCGGTAATAATTGAAACGGGTTACAGTGACAAAATTAAAGAAAAATATTTGGATACCAATAATGTCACCTTGTTAAAAAAACCTGTTAAATCAAAAGAACTTCTATACCAAATAGCAAAAATATTAACGCAATAATTCGGTTCAAATATTTTTTATTGTAAAAGAATTTCTACTACGGTTAAAAGCTCGTTAAGCTTACAGGGCTTTTTTAGAAATCGACTGACATTGACTGGCTGGCCTTTAAATTTTACTGATACAGCGCCATTCTCGCCCTCAAAATCACGGCCACCACCGCTGAATAAAATGGTTTTTAATCCCGGGAAGGATTCATGGCATGCCTGGATAAGTTCAACGCCATTTAATTCTGGCATATAGAGATCGGTTGCGATGAGGTCATAGTAATTTTTCTTTAACAACTCCCATGCTTCTTTGCCATCAGCGGCGGCATCAACCTGGTAATTTTCATCTTTAAGAACTGTTACCAGCATTTCCCTGAGAGAAATTTCGTCTTCAGCAATCAGGATTCTTTTCTTTGTATTATTCATAATGCTTAATTTTCCGTTTTACTCTCGGCTGAGTAGAGTATCGGTAATTCGATAATAAAACGGGTGTTTTTTGATTCCTTGTCAATATAAAATGTGCCATTGTGTTTAGTAATAATATCATTTGATATGCTTAATCCAAGCCCGGTTCCTTTACCAATTTCTTTTGTAGTGAACATGGGTTCAAAAATTTTATCCTGAATATCATCAGCAATGCCTGCTCCACTATCTGTAACTGAAACCTGTATTATTTCTCCGCGTTTTTCAAAATCAATAATTATCCATTTATCTTCTAAAGACTGGATAGCGTCATAAGCATTATTTACAAGGTTAATCAGAACCTGGCTTAGTTGTAAGCGTTGACACTGAATAAGGGTGTTCTCAGAAAGATTATAATAATTTACTTCAAAATGAACATTATTCACTTTAAATCGTTCATCGGACATATTGATGACATCTTCAATTAATTCTTTTAGTTTGGTGAATTTGAATTCATCTTTAGTTGATGCACGTGAAACTTTACGTAAGCTATCAATGATTTCTGATATTTTATTCACACTGGAGGTAATTTTCTCCATAGATTCATGAATATCTTCATCGGAAATATTTTTTTTCAGCTGGCGTTGTACGCGTTGTGCAATCAGGCTGATGGTTTGTATCGGGCTGTTAATTTCGTGCGCCATACCTGATGCCATTTCACCAAGAGCCGTTAATTTATTTGCATGATGAACATGCCCCTGGCTGATAATGAGTTGCCGTTCTTTTTCTTCAAGTTGCATATGCATATTGTCAAAAGAACGTGCCAGTTCACCGATCTCGTCATTTGCTTCAACCGGTAGATTTGATACTTCCCGGCCATGCGCAAGGTCATCAGCTGCAACTGAAATAAGTTGTAATGGATGTAGCAGGCGTGATGCAAGTATTGCGGCAACAATTAAACTGATAATGACAAGCAATCCCATAATTAAAAAACTTTGTAGTCGTAGTTGTTTTGAACCTGACTGCAGGTTTTCATAAGAAGTCGCGAGCATGACGGCAAAAAAACGATCTGTTTGTGCCGGGTCATAGAATGCCTTGACTACATGCAGTACATCGCCATTTGAGGTAACAGTAAACTCTACATCACGTAAGTCATTGTCTTTTCTTAAATTAAAATCGTTATATGTTTTTTGAATAGTGTAGTCATTGCCATGGTCAAAGCCATAAGTCATTTTTAGATTTGGGTGAGCGAGGAAATAGCCATTTTCATTGGTAATGTAGGGGGTCAGTTGACGGGGTGTATTGGTGATAATATTTTTAAAAATTTC
>JAOUOK010000124.1 GCA_029880425.1 Gammaproteobacteria bacterium | reverse complement strand
CGCAAGCGGGGGAGTAGGCTCCTTAAGTGTCGCTATGCTCGCAAAGTTAGGATACGAAGTTTCAGCAATCACCGGGAAGCAGAGCGAGCGTGATTTTTTACTCGGGCTTGGCGCCAGTGAAGTGATTATGCGAAACGATTTCGAAGAGGAAAATACCCGTCCCATGCTGAAGGGTGATTTTGCCGGGGGAATCGATACGGTAGGCGGAAATATCCTTGCTAATATGATCAAATCAATTCAACCCGCGGGCGTGGTGACCTGTTGTGGTAACGCGGCTTCCGATAAACTCAATCTCACTGTCTATCCGTTCATTCTCAGGGGTATCTCTTTAATCGGGATTGACTCGCAAAATTGCCCGATGGCTCACAGGGAAGCGGTGTGGAACAAGTTAGCCAGTGACTGGAAACCCGCTGGCTTACTGGATATTTACAAGGAGATCACTTTAGATGAATTAAGCGATCATATTGACCTGATGCTTGATGGAAAATTAAAAGGCAGAACGATCGTAGATATGGATGCATAACCCGTCTATAAACATAGACGAGAACAACCTTTGTGGCCTGCTTGTTAAAGCGTAGAGCCGCAGGTTATGTGAATCGCGATACATCTTAAGAGACGCTATGAGAATTTGGGATCTAAATCCGGGTTATCTAAACAAGCAAAGTCTTCTCGGGGAACATCGCGAACTACATGGACTTGTATCTATAATTAAAAATAATAAAAAAGGCTATTCAAAACATCCTGAAACACTACGCTGGGTTGGACTTGGCTGGGCCTTGAAACAACGTCATAAGCTACTCGTCGCTGAAATGAATTTACGCGGATATACAGATCGTTCCCCGGTTTTATTGCGCTCAAAACCCGGCGTATGGCCTGAAATATTTATCGATGAACCCGCTCAACAAATTTCAATATTAAAACAAAAGTATAAACATCTTGAACCCGGACGCATTCCCTTACCTAAAAATGCACAGAATTTCTGGGCACAGCATAAATACTCTGTCATGGCGCGTGACATCAGCGCTTATAAAACTATTGGCAAATGGGTAAATTCAAAAGCGGGGGCAAAAGAGCTGCATCGTGTTTCAGGTGAAATTACGACTATTTTAAGATCAGCACCAGAACAACGGCTGATTGAAAATACTTTATTACATATGTGGGGGTATGTATCTAAATACTCTTCTATTTCAGGTAAGAACCTGGATTCTTTAAGTAGTAAATCGTTACTAAAGAAAATACAATTATTATCATTAGAAAATAACGTTAAATATTTAAACGAATCAACTGCATTAAGTGAATTAAACGGGTGGGATATCTAAACCTGCATGACAATTACTTAACCAGAATAGTCAAAAAGCTATCACCTTTCACGCAAACGCTTTTTAAAAGAAAAAACTGTTACGCAATACGTGCTACAATTTATTAAAGCAGGCTCGGTATATTTTTTTAAAAAAGGGCACGAACAATACACATAAGAAATAGCAAGCCAACTTAAAATTGAACAGCAGCTACAATAATTACAACAGGTTACTCACGCTGTTCACTACAAGCCACGCTCCTCCCGATGATTCACTTTGGAGCCAACCTGGATTTAACTTATAACTATGGACATAGAAACTGATTTAAACTCACAAATTAATGTTGCCAGCTGGATAAATCAAAAATTCGCCATTCCCTTTTCATTACAAAATGATAATGAACGCCTGTCACATGCTTGCTTTGATATGGTTATTGAGCATCATATTTCTATATTAACCTTATGCAAAGAAGAGCTATACGGTTCTGCTATCGCTCTTTTACGGGTAGAGTTCGAGGCTTTAGTCAGGGGATTATGGCTCAGGCACGTGGCCACTCAAAATGAAATCACCAACTTTAAATCAGATAAGATTAACCCGGAGTTCCATGAATTAATCAAGGCAGTTAAAGATCACACCGGAATAAACGAAGGATTATTTTCCTGCATTAAAGAAAAACAATGGAATATATTCAATAGTTTTACCCATATGGGAAAAGATGCTGTTTCGAGACGGGTTGAGGAAATAGCGACAGGTTATGATAGTGGCAAAGAGACTGACGTCATAAAAGCTTTGCGATTCTCCGGATTAATTGCCGTACTCACCGCCGTTGAGTTAGCCAGCCTTTCAAAGAACCAGGACCTCATGGATAATACCTTTGATTTTGCAAAAACTTTTGCTAAATAAAAATTGTTTATTTACTAAATTTTTAATTCACCCGGCCGCTCTTAGTGTAAAGAATTTTGCATTTCAGGAGTAAATCTATTGTTCGACTTCAAATTTATTGTTGATAAGCTACCGGGTGTTATCTATGTAGTTGACCCTGAGAATCACGACATATTGTACGTGAATAAAGCTATCCAGGAAATTTTCGGGTATACCTCTGAGGAATGTTTAGAAAAACCAGCATTACTGATTAATTCAATCCATGAAGATGATAAAGAAAGAGTTTTACAAGAACGGAAACTAAACTTAAACAATGAGGAAGGATTTCTTGAATATCGTATTATTCACAAGGATGAAAAAATAAGATGGGTGCGTGATTACTCAATTACTCACATGGGAGAAAATGGAAAAACTGACTTTATTTTTGGTTCACTCTCTGACATTTCAGAGCATAAAGATCAGTTAGCGTTTGCACAACAAAACCTGGATGAATTACTTGAAGAAAGTGCAACCGTTATATACCGATGCGAACCATCAGGTAATTTCCCAGCAACATTTATCAGCAATAATATCAATAGACAGCTGGGTTACAAGCCAGAACAATTTACTAATGACGCTGGTTTTTGGGCTAATCACATCCACCCGGATGACCAGGAACATGTATTTTCCAACCTTGGGCAACTATTTGAAAAGGGACATTATAGTCATGAGTATCGATTCATGAATGGTAATGGTAACTATGTATGGATGCATGATGAGTTACGTTTGGTTAAGGATGTAAATGGTGAGGTCAAGGATATTATTGGTAACTGGATCGACATCAGTAAAGCTAAGCAGCTAGAACTTGAAAAAGCTGAAAATGAACAGGCTATTCAGCATGCAAATAAAATGCAAGCCATTGGTACACTAGCTGGAGGTGTTGCCCATGAATTTAATAATATGCTTGGTATTATTATTGGTTACACTGAAATATTATCAGAAACTCTTGTCCCGGATAACAATACTAAAAAATATACCAGTCATGTAATTAATGCGGCCAATAGATCCAAGGAAATTGTGGAGCAACTTCTCTCATTTAGCCGAAATAATTATAAAAAACCTCGTGCAATTAACTTATGCAGCCAGATCACAGATGCTATTAACTTTATTAAAAATACAATTCCGTCTTCTGTAAAACTGGAGTTCAATCAAAATTGCAATTGTAAGTCAGTTTTAATTGACCCGGATGAATTTAATCAAATAATAATAAATCTTGTCAGCAATGCAGTACATGCCATGAATAATAAAGGCAAGATTAATATATCAGTAGAAGAAGTTAGTATTAATGACTTAAAAATTAGTGATAGTAAAAACCTGACCGAAGGCAGTTATATGAAAGTTTTAGTAACAGATAGTGGCTGCGGTATAAGTAATGAAGATCGTGAGAAAATTTTTGTACCATTTTACACTACAAAAGATGTAGGTGAAGGTACCGGGATGGGGCTGGCACTGGTATATAGCATGCTGGAATCATATGGTGGTACGGTAAATGTAGTGAGTGAAATCGGACAATACACAACATTTGAATTATATTTTCCTGTTATTGACCAGGAAGTGCGGCCTGATTCTCATTCTCAAGAGGATATCCCGCTTATTCAGAATGGTAACAGCAGGATTCTTTTTGTTGATGATGAATTACTATATAACGAACTGGCTAGTGATATATTAAATAAACTTGGTTACGAGGTAACTACCTTTACCAGTAGTCCTGAAGCCTTAGAACATTTCAGGTTAGACCCATATGCATATGACCTATTAATAACAGACCAGGTAATGCCTGAAATTCTTGGTACAGAACTATGCGAAGCTGTTTTGCAAATTCGCAACGATATAAATATTATATTATGTAGTGGCTATAATTCAGGTGTTAATAAAGAAATCGCATTAAGCAAAAACATTAAAGGCTATATCCCCAAACCCTTCACCCAGAAAGATCTGATCAGCGAAATTAACATGCTTAAAAAACATTGAGCTAGATTCACTGTTTTGAATAAACAATTTTAGCCAGGGCATGATTATAAAACATATCCACACCTAACTCTTCAGCAATATAAATTCCGGATATCCTCATAAATTTGTACCATCCTATGCTATGTTTAAGTATGGCTTTTACATATAACTTATCTTTGACTGTGCAGTTTTATTAAACCGTTGAATTATGATTAAGCTTACCGTTAATGAAAGAACTGTTGAAGTGAGTGATGGCTCGACATTACTTGATGCCGCCAGGCAAGCTGGCGTGTATATTCCCACGCTTTGCCATTATCCGCGCCTGCCTTGCCATGCTGTATGCCGTATGTGCCTGGTGAATGTTGCCGGCGAAAACCGGCCCCAACCTTCCTGCATAACAAAAGCGAAAGATGGCGATGTTGTCGAAACAGACTCCAGGGAACTTCAGGAATTTCGTAAAGCCGATGCACAATGGCTGCTGGCTCGCCACCCTAACGATTGCATGCGCTGCGAAGTGAGCGGCACTTGCCAGTTTCAGAATCTTGTTCACGAAAATCAATGGGAGGAGCGCTGGGAAAAGCTCCCAAGAGGATCAGAACAACATCCTGAGCATCGCCTGACTGATCATACCTCGCCGAGTATCTGGCGTGATTTATCCAAGTGTATTGAATGCGGCCTGTGTGTCGAGGCCTGTGGTGATGCAGGACAACAACAATACATTATTGGATTTGCCGAGCGTGGCTCCGGCCGCTTACCTGTTACCGTTTTCGATCACTCGCTGGCAGACACCAACTGTATTTCCTGTGGCCAATGTACCCTTGTCTGCCCGGTAGGTGCCTTGATTGAAACACCGCACTGGCACGATGTACTGCATACCCTTGATGCCCACAGGCGCGTATCTGCAGTACAGGTAGCACCGGCATCACGCATTGCTATTAGTGAGGAGTTCGGAATGAAACCCGGCACCGTCAGCACAGGCAGAATGATCAATGCCCTGCGCGAACTGGGATTTGATTACGTGTTTGATACTAATTTTGGTGCTGACTTAACCATCATGGAAGAAGCCACCGAGTTTCTCGGCCGACTACAGAATGATAAACAAAAATTGTTACCGATTTTCACTTCCTGCTGCCCGGGCTGGGTGAACTGGGTTGAAATCAACCGGCCTGATATTCTGCCACACCTGAGTACAACCAAGTCACCAACACAGATGCATGGTGCGCTGACCAAGCGAAGTACTTTTGCCCGCTCCCTTGGTCCTGATTTTGCACAAGGAAAAGTTGAACCCTATGTTGTTAGCGTGATGCCCTGCACGGCCAAGAAAGATGAAGCCGCTCGGCCTGGTGTAGCCGGTGATATCGATCATGTTGTTACCACGCGTGAACTGGCGCGGATGATCAAAGCACGTGGTATTTCGTTTAGCGCACTATCCGAAGTAGCTGATTTTGATAATCCATTAGGAGAAAGTACCGGTGCGGGGCAAATCTTTGGCGCATCGGGCGGCGTGATGGAAGCGGTGGTCCGTACCGCCTCCCATTTTATTGGCAAGGAAAACACGCTGCCGCTGGAATGGCATCAACTTCGCGGTGTCAGCACTGGCGTAAAGACTGCCGAGATTCCTGGTATTGGTAAAGTCGCCATCTGTAATGGTATCGCAACGGCCCAACGCATGCTGGAAACAGAATCATGGCGGGATGAGTACGTCGCGATTGAAGTCATGGCCTGTGCCGGGGGTTGTCTTGGTGGTGGTGGTGAACCGAAATCGATGGATCCCCTGGTACTGGAAAAGCGTATGCAGGCAATTTATCAAATAGACAAGAATGCCCCGCGGCGGCGCTCTTATGAAAATAAGGACATTCAAAAATTATACGCCACTGAATTAAAGCAACCGAATTCCCCAGAGGCACACGCATTACTTCATACCAGCTATGCTGCTCGAAAGTCAAAACGATTACTCTTAATGCGCTTTCTTGATTGTGTTGACCGGCGCAATGGTCATGATGCCGCCAGC
>JAOUOK010000123.1 GCA_029880425.1 Gammaproteobacteria bacterium | reverse complement strand
TTCTATTCTTATTTAGCAGTTCACTCACCTCTGCTGAAGAAGCCACGTTTGTACAAACACCCTATAAAGAACCCAAAGTGATGTTCGAATTTTATTTTGACGAGCCAAATAAAATAAATTCAGCTCTTTACTGGATACGTTCTTTTATTAATCCACTAACAGAAAATCCTTACAATATGGCACCAGAATTTATGGATATAAAAGTTATTATTCATGGTACCGAGATTGTGACACTGGCCAAAAAAAATTATATAAAATACAAAACCATTGTTGAAAGAATGAAATATTATAGTCAGCTAGGTGTTGAGTTCAGAGTATGCGCACTGGCTGCCACTGACTTTGGTTATACCATCGATGACTTTCAAAGTTTTGTTAAAGTCGTGCCTTCCGCCATCACTGAAATTGGTCACTGGCAACAAGAGGGCTACGCCATTATTAAGCCTGAAATCCTTGAAAAAAAATTTAGTGTCGAAGAATTACGATAAAGTATTGCCATTAATTCCCCGCTGTTTTTAATAAATTCATCCTGTAGTAGAATACGCGCTGTAATTTAAACCGGCAGTATTCTCATCCAATGACGCATTCCGACTCAGTACTCAATTCTCCTTTTAACCCTGTCCGTCCTGTGAAAGCCGGGTTCCGTAGTCATTGGGGTCGCCTGTATGGCAGTAGCTATGGCCTGGTACTCAGTTCAGCGGCAAAACAACATGATGGCCCTGTCGTGGTGATTACCGCAGACATGGCAGCTGCACAACGGCTTGAATATTCATTACGGTTTTACATGGCAAAACAGGATATTTCAATCCTGCAATTTCCAGACTGGGAAACATTGCCCTATGATCGCTTCTCTCCACACCAGGATATTATCTCGGAACGCTTAACCACCTTATCGCGACTACCCGGATTAACGAAAGGTATCTTGATCGCACCAGTCCAAACATTAATGCATCGAATTGCACCTCAAAATTATCTCGATGCATTTTGCCTTTCACTTAAACTGGAAGAGCAATTTAATATTGATGAAATGCGGCTACGACTTGAAAATAATGGTTACCAGTGTGTTTCATCGGTAATGGAACACGGTGAGTTTGCAGTGCGGGGGAGTGTATTCGACCTGTTCCCGATGGGTAGCAAGCATCCATTTCGAATCGAGTTGTTTGATGATGAAATAGAATCCATTAGAACGTTTAACCCCGAGACACAACTCTCTATCGATAAAGTCGATAAAATTCAATTACTCCCTGCGCGTGAATTTCCATTAAACAAGGATGCGATTTCAAAATTCAGAACCGCGTTTCGTGCCCGCTTTGAAGGGGATCCTAACAAGGCCAACGTTTATCGTGATGTCACCAATGGCCTCGCCTCGCCCGGTATTGAATATTACTTACCATTATTTTTTGATGAAACAATCAGCCTGTTTGATTATTTACCCGGTTCAACCTTATTAATTACGGCAGATGATGTAAATGCAGAAGTTGAAACCTTCTGGGCAGAAATTAACGAACGCTATGAAAATGCCCGTCATGATCTGGAACACCCATTACTCAGTCCTCATGAAGTCTTTTTACCGGTAGACGAGACCTTCAGTCATTTTAAACGTTTTCCCCGTGTTGAATTACAGCATTTTGAGCATGAAGATAAACTGGCAATTAATTTTTCCACTGAGACCCCGCCTCCACTGGCCTTTGATATTCGCGCAACCGAAGCCGCTGCCAAGCTGAAGCAATTCCTGAACAACTTTAATGGCAAAGTCCTCTTTGCAGCTGAAACCACCGGCCGGCGTGAAACCCTGACCGACATGTTGCGTGATAACGGGATAAAACCTGTTCTGGTTGAAAGCTGGCATGAGTTTATTGAAAGTGATCACAGGCTTGCAATTACAGTTGCGCCGTTAGAAGAAGGTTTATTACTCAGCGATCCTGCCATTGCAGTTATTGCTGAACCACAATTATTTGGCCTGCAGGTTTTACAACGTCGCCGTCGTAAAAAGGCCCAACGTGATACCGATAGCATCGTCAAAAACCTCGCAGAGCTGACCTTAAATTCACCCGTAGTGCATGAAGACTATGGTGTCGGTCGCTACATGGGGTTGCAAACATTACACGTCGGTAATCTTGATACCGAGTTCCTGACACTCGAATACGCGAACAATGACAAGCTCTATGTCCCGGTAAGCTCACTGCACCTGATCAGTCGCTACACAGGTGCATCCCCCGATCATGCCCCGCTTCACCGTTTAGGCAGTGGCCAGTGGGAAAAAGCCAAGAAAAAAGCCCGTGAACAGGTTCATGATGTCGCCGCTGAATTACTCGATATATATGCCCGCCGGGAAGCACAAACTGGTTTTGCTTATACCATAGATGAAATGCAGTACCATGCCTTTACCGCTGGCTTCCCTTTTGAAGAAACACCCGACCAACAACTCGCTATTGATAACGTTATTCGTGATATGCGTTCACCCAAGCCGATGGACCAGCTTGTTTGTGGTGATGTAGGTTTTGGTAAGACAGAGGTCGCCATGCGTGCCGCCTTTATCGCTGTACAGGCAGGTAAACAGGTTGCGGTATTATCACCGACAACATTACTGACTCAACAACACGCTGAGAATTTTAAGGACCGCTTTGCTGACTGGCCGGTAAGGGTTGAATCTTTATCACGCTTTGGCACCAAGAAAGAACAGGATAAAGTTTTAAAAGATTTAGAAGCCGGTAAAGTTGATATCGTCATCGGTACCCATAAATTATTGCAAGCTGATGTAAAGTATAAAAACCTCGGACTGGTCATAATTGATGAAGAACATCGCTTTGGCGTCAGGCAAAAAGAAAAGTTTAAATCACTTCGTTCTGAAATTGATATCTTAACCTTAACCGCAACACCGATCCCACGTACGTTGAATATGGCTATGTCAGGTTTACGTGAGTTATCAATTATTGCCAGCCCTCCGGCGAAGCGCCTCGCGATAAAAACATTCGTCACTGAATGGAAAGATGAAATGATAAAAGAAGCCTGCCTACGTGAAATCAAACGGGGTGGCCAGGTTTATTTTTTACACAACGATGTCGCAACGATAGAAAAACAATGTCATAAACTGGCAGAATTAATACCCGAAGCCAACGTGCAGTTCGCCCATGGCCAGATGCGGGAACGCGAACTCGAGCGCGTGATGTCAGATTTTTATCATCAACGGTTTAATATCCTCGTTTGTACCACGATCATCGAAACAGGGATTGATATTCCAAGTGCTAATACGATCATAATGAATAAAGCCGATCGTTTTGGCCTGGCACAACTGTACCAGTTACGGGGCCGAGTAGGACGTTCACATCACCGCGCCTATGCCTATTTAATTATTCCAAAACGTAATACCTTAACCTCCGATGCAAAAAAACGTCTCGAGGCCATCGAGTCGATTGAATCCCTCGGTACAGGCTTTACCCTTGCGACCCATGATCTTGAAATACGGGGTGCCGGTGAACTCCTTGGTGATGGTCAAAGTGGTCAAATGGTCGAGATTGGCTATACCATGTATACCGAGTTACTTGAACGTGCCGTCAAGGCATTAAAACAAGGTAAGGATCCCAACCTGGATAAACCATTACACCATGGTGCGGAAATTGACTTGCACGTCCCTGCCCTGATACCAAACGATTACATTCCCGATGTACATGAACGTCTTATTATGTACAAACGTATTGCCAGCGCCGAGAATAAAAATGAACTTAAAGAACTCCAGGTTGAAATGATTGATCGCTTTGGTTTACTTCCCGAGGCGGTTAAAGCCTTACACCAGGTTACCGAGTTAAAATTAAAAGCCTCACAACTGGGCATCAAGAAAATCGATTACGGAGAAGAAGGTGGTCGTATTATTTTTGTTGAACAGCCTGATATTGATCCTATGAAGATCATCCAGTTAATCCAAAGTAAACCCAACACCTATAAACTTGATGGCAATGATAAAATTCGTTTAATAAAACCTGTTGCAGATTTTGAATTCAGAATTAAAGCGCTCGAAGAATTATTTGAGTACATGTCGTAATCGTTATTAGAAACTAGTAAATCTTACGTACGTTATTACTTTCAATTTCAAAATAATGTAACGCATGTTTTATCAGTTCCTGTTTTTGATTATTTGGATGAAAAACGGCGTAAGCCACGCGATCAATTACAGGTGCATCTTTAACATGATACAAGGTATTATTTTCAACATACTCAGTAACCATTGGTTCCGGTAAATACGCTGTTCCCCCCTGGGAAATAATATAATTCATGGCTATCTTACCCAGGGATATACGCATCGCAGGCGAAGGTGCATCCCTGAAAAAACGGGCATGACTGGTCGCGAATGAAGTACCCCAGTCCACTAAAACATATTCATTGGTAAAGACATCATTAATCGATAATCCTTTATAAGAGGAGACCATAATAAGCGGTACATGGGTAACTTCAATAATTTCCAGGTCAGTCGATTGCGGCGCATCAAAAATAAACGCCATGTCCATGGTTTGCTCATAGATTCGACGTAAAAATATTTCGGCTGTCTGGGTTTCAGCATATATTGCAATGTCGGGCAAACTACTGTGCAAGTAATTTAAAAACTCCTGTAAATTAATGTCCCATAAACTTGGTACCCCGCCAAAAATAAAGGGAGTCTGCCCTTCCTCTTCAGTCCCAATCTCGAAACGTGCACGCGTCCATGAAGTAAGAATGGACTCAGCATAAACCAGTAACTTTTCTCCTGCGCTTGTGAGCTGGATATTATTTCGTTCACGGGAAAATAAAGACACACCCAGGCTTTGCTCAAGCATGCGAATACGTGCACTAACCGTGGATTGGCTGACATAAAGATTTTCTGCAGCCTGGCCAAAGTGACGGGTACGATAGACTTCAACAAAAGTTTTTAATTCATCGATATCCATAATCGTAATAGTAGGATTTAATGAAATATTTTGCCACTAAATCCTACCGTTTTTCTATAATGAAATTTTACCTGGTTGATTAATAAAAGAGGGCTTACCCTTTATCTTCTTCTTTTTCGCTTTTTTCATCATCATTAAATGTTTTTACACACTCAGAAATATAAACCTGCGCATTTTCACCCGTGAGTTCCTGCTCCTGTGCCATTTCTGTGCAAGTTTCCATTGCAATATTTTCTTTGGGTTCTTCAGCAAAAGCAGAAAATGATAAAAGCATCATAAATGCACTAAATAAATATTTTTTCATTAAACACCTCTTCGTTGTTGTATTAAAATAAGCCCGCATTAAAGAGGATATTTTCGGAGATTAACAACGATATTAAATAATCATCACAACCCGTATTTATAATTAAACTTTCAATCGGAAACATTAATCATCACAATTAATATTTTTCATCATCCGTAATATTGACATTCCTGGTCTGGATATATAAATAGGCAGAAATATATGACGTGTTAATTATATGTAGGATTAAGCTATGCATGACGAAGATATTACCGCAGATGAAGTAACTGATGATGATTTGATTGATGATTCAGAAGACTCCGGTATTGAAGATGAAAAATATGATGTAAAAAAAGGTGATTCTCGCAGAAAACTTGAAGATTACCTTGAAAGAAAAAGACTGGAAAATGAGTTCAATTATTATTAATGGTTTCTGCGAAATATATTTATCCTGATAAAAATAACAGTTAAGATGCCTGATTACAGGAATAATCAGGTATCTACTACATGTCAAAAGCCAAAATTGACAGTTTTAATCTTGTCCGTGGCCGCACCCTGGCGCGAAAATATGAAGTTATAGAATTACTCGGTGCCGGCTGGGAAGGTGAAGTCTACCTGGTACGTGAACTCAGCACGGGTATAGAAAGAACCGCAAAACTCTTTTTTCCCCAACGAAATCCCAATAATAAAAGCATAAAATTTTACGCTAAAAAACTTCACGCTCTGCGTCACTGCCCGATTGTAATTCACTACAGTGCACAGGAAAGCATCGTGGTACAGGGCCAACGGGTAAGCTTTCTCATTTCAGAATATGTTGAGGGTGAATTACTCAGCGAGTTTATTAAACGACAACCGGGCAAACGTCTTACCTCCTTTCAGGGCCTTCATCTATTACACTCCCTTGCCGCTGGTCTTGAATGTGTACATACCATGGGGGAATATCATGGTGACCTGCACATGGATAATATAATTGTTCAACGTTTT
>JAOUOK010000121.1 GCA_029880425.1 Gammaproteobacteria bacterium | reverse complement strand
ACCAATTTGTTCGCTCAAGTTTAAAAGTACACGTTCTTCATTACCATCCAGCTTCCCATCCGCAAGTGCCGAAAAAATTAATATTTCCAGCAACATTTGCGACAAGGCACGGTTATGATGAGAGACCTGGATAAATTCCTGAATACATCGATCAGGGTAAAACTCTACCTGCTTACCTTCATTAAAAAATTCTATCGCACGTTTTGATTGCGCTTCATCAAGGCGCATTTGCTGCATAACCATACGTGCGGCCTGAATTTCTTCTTTACTAACATGGCCATCAGCTTTTGCCAGGTGTCCCAATAAAGAAAAAACCGTTTTAAAAAATACAAGTTGAATTTCTGCTTTATTACGAACAGTATTAAAGACAGAGGAGAAATCACCTTGAGACAAACCACGATCAAATAAATGACCAAAATAGAAACCTATTAACGCACCGAGTAAACTACCTCCCGTTAATAAATATCCAAAAAACGCACCGGCTAACTTTCCGCCAAAATTCATACATCCCAACCTTAGAAAAATTTAAATTAGAAAAAAAATTATAAAGATAATTCAGTATGGGTATGATACAGGGCTTAATCAAGCTTAACCACAGGAATGAAAAACCGCTTACTTAAGAAAAGCAGTTTTTAAAATCAGAAATGAATTTACATTTTAATCAGTTTATTTAGTTCTGACACTTCACGTAAAACTCGTTCACTTGTTTCAGAAATATCACTACTACTTTCAACTACCGCTTCGGCAATCTGCTGAATGGCAGTAATATTTCTATTAATATCTTCGGAGACTTCACTTTGCTGCCGGGTTGCTTCTGCGACCTGCTGATTCATTCTTGTTATATTTTGAATCGAGCCTGCTATCTCACCCAGCGACATTGCAGCCTGCTCAACTGATTCAACACTTATACTTGCTTGTTCTGTCGCAACCTGCATTTTTTCTACTGCAGCAGTGGTTTTTTGATCCAGGCTTTTCACCATGTTTTCAATTTCAGTGGTTGACTTACTTGTTCTGTTTGCCAGGGTTCTCACTTCATCAGCAACAACAGCAAAACCACGGCCCTGTTCACCGGCACGTGCTGCTTCGATGGCTGCATTCAACGCGAGTAAGTTTGTCTGTTCTGCAATGCCACGAATAACATCAAGCACTGTTCCAATCTTTGTACTTTCCTGTTTAACAACTTCTATCACTTGTGTAGCAGACTTAATCTCACTATCGAGCCTTTCAATCGCACCAATAGCATTTGTTGATTCAAATGCACCATCTTGTGCTTCTTTATTTGCACTTTCAGCTGCCGTCGAAGCATCCGCCGTATTGCGTGCAACTTCTACTACCGTAGCCGTCATTTCATTTACAGCTGCTGCAACCTGGTCAATAGACGAGTATTGTTTTTTCATTTCAGCATTTAAATCTTTTGCATCATAAGACATTTCACTGGCCGCACCGGCAAGAATGGAGCCGGCATCTTCAACACGATCTAACTTGTTGCTTACATTCAAAATAACAACATCGATTAACTCAAATAACCCGGTATCCTTTCCATTTCCATCATGCTTTAAGCCTTGCCTGAACGCATCAGGCTTTTCGATATATTCATGCAACCTTGCCAGGGTTTGTTTAGATGCGCTGCCTGTCGATTTTTTTAATATCATGATAATCCCGACAAATGTGAAAATAATAAAGATAACGAGACTCATTCCAAGCGGGTCTGTATCAGGGGAGGCTGCCGCCAGCTTAAAATAATTTACAGCTAAAAAACTCACACTGACAACTAAGAGTGCAATCCATACTGATAGTATTGATTTTTCAGGTAGTGACGAAAATATTGATTTTAGTTTCACGGGCGAAGGCCTTCTTATTCATCATATAACATTAATAAATATCGGCTATTGGTGAAAAATATTTAGCTCAATATACTTAACTATTAGCAGATGGTGCTCATATTGATAATCATGCTTTTACGCACTAACTTTGAGATGCCCGGTGTACATTTTCATCTGGCAATTAAAGACGTAACTTCCTGATTTTTCAGGATTTATAGTGACTTCAACGGCTTTGTTCACCGGTAATTCCAGGCTCACACCCAGCTCTTCAAAAATGACTTTTTCGGCACAGGGGGAAGGATCTTTTCTGAGGAATATAATTTTGACCGACTGGCCTAACTTCAGCTCGATATTTGACGGAGAATAGACCCCATTATCAACAATAATTTCTACTTCATTTGAAGCTACTTTTACTGAACGCGGCTGCTTAATCCAGAACCACCAGACAATTAAAGCTATCAATAGTATGCCAATTATATTCACCATCATGATATGCGTTACCTTTTTCTTTGTTTAGCTGCCGGGTTTAAAAAAACGTAAGCGGTTGGCATTACTGACAACCGTAACTGACGACATCGCCATTGCTGCCCCGGCAATCATCGGGTTTAATAAAATACCCAGCAACGGATACAGAACTCCCGCTGCAACAGGAATACCCAGTGAATTGTAGACAAAGGCACCAAACAGGTTTTGTTTAATATTTGTTAAGGTTGCCCGTGACACCGCGATGGCATCTGCCACACCATGCAAACTCCCGCGCATCAAGGTGATATCTGCACTTTCAATCGCCACATCGGTGCCGCTGCCGATGGCAAAACCCACGTTTGCCTGTGCCAGTGCCGGTGCATCATTAATACCATCACCGACCATGGCAACCTGTTCACCGGCTTGCTGTAAACGGGTAATTTTCGCCGACTTATCTTGTGGTAAGACTTCAGCAATCACCTCATCAACACCAACCTGTTTTGCCACTGCACTTGCCGTGTGTTGATTATCACCGGTTAACATTACCACCTTGATACCAAGCTTATGTAATCGCCTGATAGCATCAAGCGAATCTTTTTTGACCGGATCGGATACCGCGATAATTCCCTGCAGTGTTTCATCAATCGCCAGGTACATACTGGTGCGGCCTTGTTGCGAAAGCGCCTCGGCTTTTTCTTCAAGCTGAGTAATATCTATTTGCCTGCTTTTCATTAAACGCGCATTACCAAATAAAATTGTTTTTCCCTTTATTAATCCACTCACACCATGACCGGTAATTGCCTCAAACTTTTCTGTTTTATCCAGGGTAATATTTTTATCTTTAGCATACTCTACTATTGCAGCAGCTAATGGATGTTCTGATCCGGCTTCTATACTTGCACCCATGCTTAGTAAAAGTGTTTCATCCTTGCCTGCAACCGTGATCACTTCTGTAACAGCAGGTCGGCCCTCGGTAATAGTGCCTGTTTTATCAAGTACCACCGTGGTGATTTTTCCGGCTTGCTGCAAGGCATCGCCATTACGGATCAAGATACCCATCTCGGCAGCTTTACCAACGCCAACCATAATTGATATAGGTGTTGCTAACCCAAGTGCGCAGGGACAGGCAATAATTAAAACCGTCATAGTAGTGACCAGTGCATAACTCAACGCATTGTCCGTGGCAAAGTTATACCAGGCTAAAAAAGTTATCACGCTTAAAATTAAAACGGTCGGCACGAATACCGCGGCCACCTTATCAACCAGGCGGCCAATCGCGGGCTTAGTCGATTGTGCTTGCCGGACCATATCAATAATTTGCGCCAGCACTGTATCCGAACCAATACGTTTGGAGACAAATAAAAATGTTCCGCTGACATTAATGGTTCCGGTTGATACTTCATCACCGATATTTTTTTCAACCGGGATAGGCTCACCGCTTAACATGGATTCATCAATACTCGAATGTCCTTCAATAATAACGCCATCAACTGCCACGCGTTCACCCGGTCGTACCCTTAATGTTTCATCCAGCCCAACTTCACTAATCGCGACATCAATTTCTTTACCATCACGCACCACCCGCGCGGTTTTGGGCTGCAAACCAATTAAACGTTTAATCGCTTCACTGGTTTTTCCCCTGGCTTTCATTTCCAGCGCTGAACCAAAATTAATTAAACCAATAATAATCACCGCGGCTTCAAAGTAAGCATGTCGCGCTAAACTTGGAACACTGTCGGGAAATAAAACGATAATAAAAGAATAGAGACAGGCTGATCCGGTTCCAAGCGCAATCAGGGTGTCCATATTGGCGTTATGTACGCGAAAAGATTTCCAGGCCCCGGTAAAAAAATGTTTACCCGAGTAAAACATCACGCCCAGCGTTAAAAAACCCAGCAATAACCAAGTGATCTGGCCATTTTTAGAATCAATCTCGGGAAATAATCCCCCCATACCCCCAATAAATAACGGCACTCCGACCAGGGCTGCAACACTCGCCTTCCTGATTAAAGCACGATAATAAGCAAACTCAATTGCCTCTTTTTCCGCCTCTTCATCTTCACCACCTTTGAGCTCGGCAGCATCATAACTTGCTGTTTTTACTGCATTAATCACATCCGCAATATCCATATCTCCCTTAACCAGGGCCGTATGTTCAGCAAAATTGATCGAGGCTTGTTCCACCCCGGGAACTGACTTCATCGCGGTTTCCACTGAGGCAACACAACCGGCGCAACTCATTCCACCAATTGATAATCGGTAACTTTTGCTGGTATTGATCATGGACTTCATCTCTCCTGACAAGTCGGGTTAATGGGGTATTAAAAAATACTCAAAGGCGATTTAACTGAGACAATGGTAAACTTAATACTACTCACGAAAAAACAAAAATAGCGGAAATTAATGGAAATCACCTTTATAAGTGCCTTTTTTGTTGGCCTTTTTAGTACCGTACATTGTATTGGTATGTGTGGTGGTATTATTGGCGCCCTGACCTTTAGCCTGCCTGAACATATTCGTGATAACCGCTGGAATTTAATTCCCTATGTAACCGCTTATAATATAGGACGTATCACCAGCTATACCCTGGCCGGCGCATTAGTCGGTGGTTTAGGTGATAACCTGGCTGCTTTTTCCCCGGTCTACGGCCACCTCGTATTACAGTTATTTGCCAGCATTTTAATGATCGGCATTGGTTTATACCTTGCCGGCTGGTTTCCCGCTTTTGTCAAAATAGAACACCTCGGTAAACCCATCTGGAAAAAACTTGAACCCATTAGCCAGAAATTGATCCCCGTAAAAAGCCCGTTTCATGCCTATTTATTTGGACTGGTATGGGGCTGGTTACCATGTGGACTGGTTTATACCGCACTACTATGGTCGGTTACTGCGGGAAGTGCAACAGACGGGGCGCTGTTAATGCTTGCATTTGGTGCGGGAACTTTGCCAGCCGTAATGATTGCGGGTATATTAACAGGGTGGTTAACGCGGCTTATCCGCAAGCCCTTTATCCGGCCGATAATTGGACTCATTATAATTATTGCGGCCCTGGTTACCGGGTATCTTGCAATACTGCATTCAGGACATGAGCATTCGCTGCCTGCGGTAGAGGGAATGAAAATAGAAGACAATCATCAACATCACATGCATCACTGAAACAGGTTTTTATTATGAAAACACAAATTGAACACGACATGTTAGGCCAGTCAGCTGAATTCGAAAATATCCAGCGCACAGCAAAGATTATGGCGGCAACTGATGTAACGGTTTTAATCCAGGGTGAAAGTGGAACCGGCAAAGAGCTGATGGCAAAATTTATTCATGCTCAAAGTGCACGTAGTTCATCCCCCATGATCACTATCAATTGTGCGGCATTACCCGAAACACTCGCTGAGTCAGCACTATTTGGTCACACAAAAGGATCATTTACAGATGCAACCTGTGATCAACAAGGCCGAATTCAATCCGCTCATAATGGTACCCTCTTTCTCGATGAAATCGGTGAGCTACCTTTGAATGTCCAGGCCAAGCTATTACGTTTTTTAGAAAATGGTGAATGCCAGACCATCGGACAAAGTAAAACTGAAAAAGTTAACGTACGCGTTATCGCAGCAACTAACCGTGACTTATTCAAAGAAGTGCAGAATGGAAACTTCCGCGAAGATTTATTTTATCGTTTAAATGTTGTTCCTCTCGCAATTCCCAGCTTACGCGAAAGAGGGGGTGACATTGAACTCTTAATTAATCATCTCTCTGCGCAGGTTGCACTCAAACATAATTTACATGTTCCACGTTATAGTGTTAAGGCGATGGAACTGTGTAAGCGCTACAGCTGGCCAGGTAATATCCGGGAAATTAAAAACTTTTGTGAACGCATGGTTATTCTTCTGAGTGGAAAAACAATTAATATTGAAAATCTCCCGTC
>JAOUOK010000120.1 GCA_029880425.1 Gammaproteobacteria bacterium | reverse complement strand
TGGTGAATATACAGGCCGAGGTGTTAACACTGGGGCTGGGTTTGTTCGTGGTGCTTTACGCGATTTACAGTTTGTTGCCGCATCAACATCAATCCGGTTCGCGGCTCTGGGCCATCCCCGCCGGAACCTTTGGTGGTATGGTTGGTGCGTTGTTCTCGACCGGCGGGCCCTTTTACGTGGTCTACCTTAAGTTACGCCAACTTGCCAAGGGCCCGTTTCGCGCCACGATTGCAACGATTTTTCTTATTGATGGTGGTGCGAGGATTGCAGGTTATGCCGTGAGCGGACTTTATACTCCGCAGGTATTAACCCTGGTGGTAATACTCTGGCCGGTTCTTTTCCTTGGACTGTGGCTAGGGCACCATCTTCATATCAGGATCAATCAGCAGCAGTTTAATCTCGGCATCAATACCCTGCTGCTCATCAGCGGTGGAGTGTTAGTGTCAAAATCATTACTGGCTTTAGCCGGGTAAAAAAAATAATAAGTTTTAGCTCGTAGAACGTGTGTCAAACACGATATATACGATCACGCGTATAAATTACGCATCAACGTCATGCTAAAAATAATATAAATTATCTTACCTATGTATTAGCAAATACAGCGTTGTCATTGTTGTCACGAGCTAATAGATATCGAAGATGTCACTAACTGCTCAGATCTCATATGCAGCTCGTTATTAATTGTTAACAAATTGAAACATTTATAACCTAGTAAATCACTATGTTAACAGTTATTTTTAGCATATTCTGAATGGACTCTATCTATATGTAATAACCTTTTAAATTACAGGTTAAATGGTGCCTTAAATGAATTACAGGACTGCTATTTTAATTATAACCCTGCTGTACACCGCTAATATAAATGCCAAGGAGAGCTTGATCTTTGCCCGTGCCCCGCAGTTATCGCCTGCTGTTATTTCAAAGACATGGACACCTTTTGTAAAACATTTATCTGAAGTAACAGGGACTAACATTTCTCTTCGGGTATATTCATCACGCCTGGATTTTGAACAAGATATTAGTAAGGGAAAAGTAGCTCTTTTTTTTGGTAACCCGGCTTACGGTGTCATTGCTCATAAAAAACATGGCTATGTTCCCATTATTAGAAGTAACCGAAAGCTCCTTGAAGGCATTATTGTTACCAGGAAAGGAAATGGTATAAACAGTATTGAACAATTATCCGGCAAAACGATTTCATTTCCTGCAAAAAATTCTTTTGCTGCTTCCTTGTTGATACGTTATTACCTGGATACAAAAGAAGGAATAACATACAACGAGAAATATGCAGGCTCTCATGATAACTCTTATCGAAACGTATTAGTGGGCACAGCAACGGCGAGTGCAGGTGTGATAAGAACACTCGAACGTGAAAATGAAGCTTTACGTAATCAATTACAGGTTATCTATACCACTCCGGGTATTAAATCTCATCCAGTAATGGTTCACCCGTCCGTTGCTAAAACAACGCGCCAGGCAATACAATCAGAAATTTTGAAATTATCTGAAACTGAAGAGGGTAAAAATTTATTAAAAAGCATAAAGCTACAAAACCCGGTCAGCGCAAGCTATGAAGATGATTACAAACAGATTGAGCCGTTTGTACTTAAAGCATACCAGCACCTGTTAGACTAATAATGAAATACCTTAACAATATCAATAAATATTTAAATAAATACAGCCTGGAAACCCAGCTGACTATTGTATTTCTTGTTACCTCGCTATCCGTGATTGTAATTTTTGGTACCTACCATTACCAGGATCAAATACGTTCATTTAAAAAAAACAAGCAAGAATCCTTTTATGCGCTGACACAAAGTATAGCTACTTCGATAAAGGAAGATATTTATTCTCAAAACTATTCTTCAATAGAACAGAAACTACAAGGATTAAATGAAATCAGTGAAATACACCAGGTATCATTGTTTAACAGTAATGGTGCTACGATTTCTGAAGTCAAACGCGATAACTCAAATAAACTTCGGCCCACCTACCGCTACATACAAAGTAATGTTGTTATAACTAAAATCAAAAAAATGTTTCACATTAATGACCAGTTAACATTACAGATGCCAGTGAGTTTCGCTGGGGATAATTTGGGCTGGATTGAAATAGTATCTTCCGCTGAGACGTTACAAAGCCTTAAATATAGCGTTATTAAAAATATAATTTTACTTTCAATAATTACCCTGGTTGTTGCCATTGTTGCGATATTTTCTTTTCTGAAAATAAAGCTGGAACCTTTAAATCGACTTGTCACTTTTTCTAAACAGCTTCCTGATGCAACCGGAGAAAAAATTAACATGCTGGATTTATCCAGTGAAATAAAGACTTTGATGAATTCACTGAACCGGGCATCTGAACAAATTCATCATCAACAAAAATCACTTATTGCTCAAAACACATTACTCGAAAGCCGGGTGAAAGAACGTACAAGGGAACTTGAAAAAGCAAAAATAGTGGCTGAAAAATCCAGTATGGCAAAAAGCGAATTTTTGACCTGTATGAGTCATGAGTTACGCACACCATTAAATGCAATTCTTGGTTTTGGGCAGATCCTCGAGCTTGATTCTGAGAAGTATGATGATGTTGCCAATGCTAACGTCCAGGAAATTATTTTTGCGGGCAACAACCTTCTTGAGCTTGTTAATAAAATACTCGATCTGGCTAAAATAGAAAATGGTGAGATGGATTTATCAATAGAAGATATTTGCATTGATAGTATAATTAAAAAATGTCTTACTTTAATAAACCCACTGGCAAAAAAATCCAGCATAGAGATAATCAATAATATTAATTCTAATAATATCATTTTGGCAGATGCTCTTGGTCTAAAACAGGTGTTAATCAACCTGCTAAATAATGCCATTAAGTACAATAGTGAAAATGGACGGATTCATCTTGATTCTGAAATAGTGCCTGGTAATCGTTTACGTATTTCTATAAAAGATAGTGGTCAAGGTATAGCTAAGAAAGATATCTCAAAGTTATTCACACCTTTTGAGCGCCTTAATTCAAAATACAATATAGAAGGAACCGGGATTGGACTCATTATTTCAAAAAAATTAGTTGAACAGATGAATGGTACGATTGGCGTTAATAGCACTGTCGGGGAGGGTTCAACTTTCTGGTTTGAACTTGAGCTTTCAACTAAGAAAGATACTGTCAATTATATCCACGCTACTGAAAACAAGCCCCGCAGGTATATTGATGCGCATCTTACAAATATAAAACGGTTGGGTTAGTGTGTCTGCAAGAATACCTGGTTAACGCCATCATTAATGATATAAATATTTTTCAGGTTAAAGCTTAATATGTGGTTGTAAATGCTAACGATGGATTCTTTACGGTTTGCTATGGATTATATTAAATTTTAAAAAATAGCCCGGTTAAGCTCCCCTTTGTTGTTGAACTAACCCGTCGTTTTTTCTTTGAATAGCTGGGTTATAAATTAACGTTTTGTTTCTGCCATTTTCTTTTGCCTGGTATAGGGCTTTGTCAGCCTGCTCAATTAACTCGTTAACATTAAATTGATTGTTTACGTCTGTTAATGAAATACCAATGCTTACTGTAAAGCTAATGTCGATATTGTTATATGTTAATTTAATGTTACTAAGTAAAGCCTGTAAATTGACAGCATAATTAAAAGCGGAACCAGAGTCACACCCCCATAAAAGCACTATAAATTCTTCACCTCCAAATCGACCAACCAGGTCTACGTCCCGTTTATTTTTATTTAAAACTTCACCAAATGCACTGAGCACATAGTCACCAGCGAGGTGTCCATGCATGTCATTAATTTCTTTAAAGTAGTCGATGTCAATCATAAGAAAAGTACAGTTGAATTTTTCCCGCACAATTATTTTTCTGTATTCATCCGCTTTACAAAAAAATTCTTTTCGCGTTAATGTTTTTGTGAGCTGGTCATAGGTTGCCATGTATCTCATTTCAATTTCCATTGAATTGAGTTTTTTAATCATGTCAATGAAAAACCAGGAGAATATAGAGGCGACAACCAATGGCGCAATAATGCTGATGATGATTTCTGAAAATCGAATATCTGTTGAAAAAAAAGAGTAGATTATAAACATAACCAGTTGAGTCAGAATTATTGCTAATATTGTTGAAGCAATAATTAATTCCAAACGACTATATTTTTGCAGGATGTTTCTCAGCATGTCCTGTCTCATAAATTAATTGTTTTATTTAACCGCATAAACTACAATGTTATATAAGGCTTGTATCAGGTATAAGTATAATTTGTTAATGTAATTTAATATGTAACATTGTGTTAAATTATCTTTTATTAATCAGCATTTTATAGTGCATATGACTCCTTTTAAAAAACAACAGCATAAGTATGTCCTGTTACTCGGTATTCCTTTAATCATTTTGATTATTGTTTTATTTTATAGCCGTCTTGTTGCGTATTATTCTGAACCTTTATATCTTGAAGGTGAGGTTAGCCAGTGCGAATTTAAGAAGTTTAAGGACAGTCGCTCGGTTTATTTAACGATAAATGAAACGCGCTATGATTATTCCCGGCCGGCTAGCGCCTATACCGCGGTAAAGAACATTTGTGAGAAACAAGGAGTGGTTGGGATTTACTATCACCGCTTGTCTATTCTGTTCTTTGGTAATGAAACGTGGAAAATAAGGGAATTAGTTGATCCCGGGACAGGAAAAGTGATCTTTTCACGAAGTCATTATTATGACTATGAGAGTACACAGGTCATTTCTGTATACCTGTTGTTGCTTGTTTTTATTCCGGGCGTTCTTTTTTCCTTTTTCGTTATGCTTGGCTGGTTTGATGATGATTCAATTTCTGCCTTTAAATCACAATATAAGCAAAACAGGGGTGTTATTCGCGTACGTTCGGGTGAGGGTTTAATCGACGGTATCTTTATGGTACTGGTGGGCTTCGGTGTTTTTTTCTTTTCACTTTACAAAATTTCAAGTGAAGGATTTTCGTGGTCGGTACTCTTTATGATGCCGCTTGGAGTGGTTGGGTATGTTTACCTGGTTGGTATTGTTAATTACCGCTATGTTCGGGTAGCCAATAACCTGTTACAGGTAAAAAAAGGGCCGTTACCCCAGTTAAACAGTCTAATTGATATTAATGTTAATAATATTGAAGAAATATACTGTGACTATGAAGTTAACCGATCGCGACACGGCTCAAGTGAAGTCATATCTGTTATCGCCGGGTTAAAGGAAGATGTTGATGATGTAAAAGATATTATTTTATTTTTCACAAGCACGTATGAAGAGGCGCAGGCAATTACAGATACGCTGAACGATTTACTTGATAAAAATTATAAATAGATGAGGTACTAATACGTGCCAGGGAATTATTAATTTTTCCGGTAGACTTTAAGTACATTTTTTAATTGCATAATCTTATCGGAAACTTTTTGCAGTTGCTCAAGATCCTGTATCTCCAGGATGATTTGCATATCCGCCATTTGTGTATCCTTGTTTGACAAGGACTGTACTCCTAGCACGTTGACCTTAAGATCGGACAGGATGCTGGTTATATCTTTTAATAAGCCGGTGCGATCAATGGCCTGGATAACAAGGTTGATTTCAAAAGTTTGATGTTCATGATCGGCCCATTCAACTGAAATTAACTGTTGTTGCTTATCATGCTCAAGATTAAGTATGTTTATACAATCTTGCCTGTGTACAGAAACTCCTTTACCCCGGGTAATAAAACCGATGATGTCATCACCGGGAACGGGTTTACAACAGGGGGCAATATTGGTTAATAAATTGCCGACGCCACCAACATTTATAGATTGATTAGACCCTTTGCTAACAGGTTTTTTGGGTTTAGCCTTGCTGGGTAATGGCTTGACGGTTTCATCTATATACAACAGGTTTAAACCGGAAGTTAGCTGCCCGGAGGTAATATCACCACGGCCCACTTTTGCCTGCCACTCTTCTTCTGATTTAACTTTAAAATGTTTTACCGCCTTGTTGATATCTGGCTTCAGAATATGCATGCGTTTTAGTTCACGCTCGATAGCGGCTTTGCCATCAATGATATTTTGTTCATAATCCTGCTGGCGGAACCAGGTTTTTATTTTTGAACGTGTCCTGCTGCTGGCAATGTAGCCGAGGTTTGGATTTAACCAGTCCCTGCTGGGTCCCGAGTTATTCGTGGTTAAAATTTCTACCTGCATGCCGTTTTTCAGTTCTGTTGTTAACGGTACTATC
>JAOUOK010000119.1 GCA_029880425.1 Gammaproteobacteria bacterium | reverse complement strand
GAAGAACGTGACCAGGTAATCCGTATTCTCGGTGAAGATGGCCAGGAAGCGATTGGTTCAATGGGTGATGATACCCCGTTCCCTGTTTTATCGCGCAAAGAACGTTCACCTTACGATTATTTCCGCCAGCAATTTGCCCAGGTAACCAATCCACCGATTGATCCTATCCGCGAGCAAATCGTCATGTCACTGGAAACCTGCTTCGGCCGAGAAAAAAACATGTTCGAAGAAACGCCCGAACATGCAAACCGTTTACTGGTTAATTCACCGATATTATCGCACTCCAAGTTCATGCATATGCTTGAGCTGGGTGAAACAAACAGTGGCTATGCCTGTGAAATAATTTCATTAAATTACCCTGATGATATTGATTTAAAATCAGCATTACTGGATATCAATAACAAGGTCTCTGCTGCGATTAATGCAGGCAAAGTGATCATTGTATTAAGTGATAAAGACATCAGTGAAAATACGCGTCCGGTTCACGCCTTACTTGCAACCGGTGCGGTACACCATCACTTAATTGCCGAAGGCCAACGCTGTGATGCCAACATTGTTTTAGAAACCGGTACCGCACGTGATCCACATCACTTTGCAACACTTATTGGCTATGGTGCAACTGCCGTTTATCCATACCTTGCCTATGCATGTTTAAGTGACATGATTCGCACCAGGGAAATTAACAACCTGGAAGCACATGAACTGGGAGAGAACTTCCGCAAAGGTATTAATAAGGGACTGTACAAAATCACTTCAAAAATGGGTATTTCAACTATATCCAGTTACCGTGGTGCACAATTATTTGAATGTGTTGGTTTAAACCAGGACGTAGTCGACCTTTGTTTTAAAGGAACCACGAATCGCGTTCAGGGCAGTCGCTTTGAAGAACTTGAAGCTGAGCAACGTTTCCTTTGTCAATTAGCCTGGAACTCGCGTAAAAATATTGACCAGGGTGGCTTATTAAAATTTGTACACGGTGGTGAAGACCATGCATACAACCCTGATGTAGTTAAATCTCTGCAAGTTGCGGTTAAAAGTGGCAAGTATGAAGACTACCGGGTTTATGCTGATCAGATTAATAACCGTGCACCTATCTCGTTACGTGACCTGTTAAAGTTACGCGACGATGTAAAAGCCATTGATATTGATGAAGTTGAACCATTTGAAAGTATCGTACAACGATTCGATTCAGCTGCAATGTCACTTGGTGCCTTATCACCGGAAGCACACGAAACACTGGCCCAGGCAATGAATGAACTTGGTGGCCGCTCTAACTCGGGTGAAGGTGGAGAAGACGTAAAACGTTACGGCACAGTCAAACGCTCCAAGATTAAACAAGTTGCATCCGGTCGCTTTGGTGTAACTCCTGCTTACTTACGTAGTGCAGAAGTCATGCAAATTAAAATTGCACAAGGGGCAAAACCCGGTGAAGGTGGTCAGCTTCCAGGTCATAAGGTAAACGACTACATTGCAGAGCTCCGTTATTGCAAGCCCGGTGTATCATTAATTTCACCACCACCACATCACGATATTTATTCTATCGAAGATCTGGCCCAGCTTATCTATGATTTGAAGCAGGTTAATCCCGATGGTTTAGTTTCAGTAAAACTTGTTTCTGAAGCGGGTGTGGGCACCATCGCCGCGGGTGTGGCTAAAGCCTACGCTGATTTAATTACTATCTCCGGTTATGACGGCGGTACCGGTGCATCACCATTAACTTCTGTTAAATATGCCGGTGGACCATGGGAACTCGGTTTAACTGAAACGCATCAAATTCTGCGTGCAAATGATTTACGCGGAAAAGTCCGTTTACAAACTGACGGTGGTTTAAAAACCGGTCTCGATATTATTAAAGCAGCTATTCTAGGTGCTGAGAGTTTTGGTTTTGGTACCGGCCCAATGGTTGCGATGGGTTGTAAATACTTACGTATTTGTCACTTAAACAACTGTGCAACAGGTGTTGCGACCCAGGATGATATCCTGCGTAAGAAACACTTCATCGGTGAAGTAGAAATGGTGATGAACTACTTCAGGTTCATCGGGCAGGAAGTACGAGAATTAATGGCCGCCTTAGGTTGTAAACAACTCACCGATCTTATTGGTCGTACTGACTTATTAGAAATTTTAGAGGGCAATACCGCCAAGCAAAACGCACTAGACTTAACACCGCTGTTATCTGATGCCGGTGTTGCTAAGGACAAACCAACATTCTGTGTTGAACCTAAAAACGAACCTTTTGATAAAGGTGAGTTAGCCGAACAAATGGTCAGCGATACGATGAGCACAATTGAAAGTCAATCAGGTGGCGAATTCAGTTACCATGTTGAAAATATTCATCGCTCAATTGGTGCACGTTTATCTGGTGAGATTGCAGTTCGTCACGGCAACCTTGGCATGGAAGACAACCCTATCGTCTTAAACCTCATCGGTACTGCGGGTCAAAGCTTTGGTGTCTGGAATGCCGGTGGTTTACATATGAACCTTGAAGGTGATGCCAATGATTACGTCGGTAAAGGTATGGCTGGTGGTAAACTCTCCATCCGTCCACCGAAAGGCAGCGCATTTAAAAACCACGAGACAACCATCATTGGTAATACCTGTCTTTATGGCGCAACCGGTGGAAAACTGTTTGCCTCTGGTTTAGCCGGTGAACGTTTCGGTGTTCGTAACTCGGGGGCGCACACTGTTGTTGAAGGTGTTGGTGACCACGGCTGTGAATACATGACCGGTGGCCTGGTCACAGTACTGGGTGAAACCGGTGTGAACTTTGGTGCGGGTATGACTGGTGGTTTTGCATATGTTTACGATGTAAACAACACTTTTAATGATCGCACGAACCAGGATATTGATGTTGAACGCATTGTTCCTGAATCAATGGAAGCGTACCGCAATCACTTACGTTCAGTTATTGAAGAACACGTTAAAGAAACAGGAAGCCCACGCGGCCAGGAAATTCTGGATAACTTTGCTGATGCCCTATGCCACTTCTGGCTAGTTAAGCCAAAAGCAGCGTCAATGGAATCATTGTTAACTGACTTACAAAGTGCTGCAGCATAAGAACCATCAGCAGTAGATAAAGTAAATAATTTTACAGGTGCCGGCTAGATGTCGGCCAATAACGAATAGAAAATAAAAGATGGCAAATAATTTTCAATTTTTACAAGTAAGCCGAACGGATCCTGACAAAAAAGACGCGGATGTACGTGTTAAGGAATACCGTGAAATTTATGCTCCGTTCGATGCAGCGAAAGCCGCTGAACAGGCAGATCGATGTTTAGCTTGTGGTAATCCATATTGTGAATGGAAATGCCCGGTGCATAACTACATTCCAAACTGGTTAAAACTGGTTGCTGAAGGCAACATTAAAGAAGCCGCTGAACTTTCTCACCGTACTAACAGCCTGCCCGAGATCTGTGGCCGTGTCTGTCCACAGGATCGTTTATGTGAAGGTGCCTGTACCTTAAATGATGGCTTTGGCGCTGTGACTATCGGGTCTATTGAAAAATACATCAGTGACACCGCGTTTGAACAGGGCTGGCGCCCTGATCTGTCAAACGTAAAAAGCACCGGTAAAAAAGTTGCAGTCATTGGTGCCGGCCCGGCAGGTTTAGGCTGTGCCGATATTCTTACCCGCCATGGTGTAGAGGTTACCGTCTATGATCGTCATCCCGAGATTGGTGGCTTGCTCATGTTTGGTATCCCGGAATTCAAATTAGAGAAAGAAGTCGTACAACATCGCCGTAAAGTTTTTGAAGAAATGGGAATAACTTTCAAACTCGGTATTGAAGTAGGAAAAGACATTCCATTCCAGGACATCGTAGATGATTATGATTCTGTCTTCCTCGGCATGGGAACCTATAATTACATGACCGCGGGTATTCCTGGTGAAGATAACCCGGGTGTACATGCCGCGCTTGATTTCCTGATTTCAAATGTAAACCGTTGCTATAACTTTGAAAAAGATGCCGCGGACTTTATCGATATGAAAGGTAAACACGTGGTTGTCCTTGGTGGTGGTGACACCGCGATGGATTGTAACCGTACCTCGATTCGACAGGAAGCCGCCTCGGTAACCTGTGCTTACCGTCGTGATGAAGCCAACATGCCAGGTTCTAAAAAAGAAGTGGCTAACGCGAAAGAAGAAGGCGTTAACTTCATGTGGAACCGTCAACCTATCGAGATCGTAGGTGATGGTCGTGTAGAGGGCGTTAAAGTGATTACTACTGAACTCGGTGAACCCGATGAACGTGGTCGCCGTAGCCCGGTAGCGGTTGAAGGTTCAGAAGAAATCATTATGGCCGATGCTGTTATAATTGCTTTTGGTTTCCGTCCAAGCCCGGCTAACTGGTTTAAAGATTTCAGTATTGAACTTGATGAACGCGGTCGTGTTAAAGCTCCACTAGCTCAAAAATTCAAACACCAGACGACTAACCCGAAAATATTCTCAGGTGGTGATATGGTGCGAGGTTCTGATCTGGTTGTAACGGCAGTATACGAAGGTCGCCAGGCAGCTGAAGGCATACTCGACTATTTAGAAGTATAAAAAATTCACCTCGGAAGTCACGGAGGTACACAGAGTTAAAAACTCTGTCTCCTAAACTTTTGTGGTGCAATTAAATAATAATTTTTCTTATAACTAAGATGACACAGTTAAATAATAATTTGTCTGTGTACCTCTGTGACCTCTGTGGTTGATAAAAATGTCAGAATTAAAAAACGATCGTTTCCTACGTGCACTACTTAAAGAACCTGTAGACATGACCCCGGTATGGATGATGCGCCAGGCTGGCCGTTACCTGCCTGAATATAAAGCGACTCGCGCTAAAGCCGGTGACTTTATGACATTGTGTAAAACACCGGAACTTGCTACCGAAGTAACAATTCAACCTTTAGATCGTTTCCCTCTTGATGCGGCAATTCTTTTTTCAGATATACTGACTGTTCCTGATGCCATGGGATTAGGTTTATATTTTTCTGAAGGTGAGGGGCCACGCTTTGAACGACCCATTCGGTCAAAAGCAGACATTGATAACCTGATTAATCCCCAAATGGATGAAGAACTCGGCTATGTTATGGCGGCAGTTTCCATGATTCGCCGTGAACTCGATGGACGTGTACCCTTAATTGGTTTCACCGGCAGTCCCTGGACACTGGCAACTTACATGGTAGAAGGCAGCAGCTCAAAAGAATATGCCAAGGTTAAAGGTATGCTTTATGATCAGCCACAGCTTATGCACCTTTTACTGGACAAGCTTGCTGATACGATTATTGATTACCTCAATGCGCAAATTGAACATGGTGCCCAGGCTGTTATGATTTTTGATACCTGGGGTGGTGTTTTAACAACCCGTGATTACAAAGAATTTTCATTGCGTTACATGCAGAAAATCATGGATGGTTTAAATCGTGAAAGTGAAGGCCGTAAAGTCCCTGTGATCATGTTTAGTAAAGGTGGCTGTCAATGGTTAGAAGCCCAGGCTGATGCCGGTGCCGATGCCCTGGGTTTAGACTGGACCTTAGATATTGGTGCTGCACGTGAACGTGTCGGTGATAAAGTGGCATTGCAAGGTAACATGGATCCTTGTGTCCTTTATGCATCTCCTGAACGTATTCGTGAAGAAGTGGCTACGATACTTGAAAGTTATGGCAAAGGTTCAGGCCATGTCTTTAACCTGGGCCATGGTATTCACCAGTTTGTTGATCCTGAACACGCCAAGGCATTTATTGAAGCCGTGCATGAATTAAGCCCGGCTTATCATAAGTAAACAAACAAGCTGATTAAAAAAGCCCTCGCATGAGGGCTTTTTTTTAGGTTAATATTTTATTAACGGTTAAAGCCTTCGCTGTATACCCATACAGATATTCTGCACAGGTAAATCAAAGCAGAAAAATATTAATAAAATTCACTCGTTGTGATAAATCACACATCTACTTATTTTATTACAAAGAATAATTTTTATTGGTAAATTAATGCTCTTCAACATTACAAATTATATTTCATATTCCCCTGTAACAAAGGATCGCACTCCATCAATGATTATGCGAAAATAGAAATATGAATAAAACAGGCCACTTAAAAAAAATGGTGACTTCACTGGGATCGAATCCAGGGTCACCGGTTGAATACCAGCTACCCCTTGACGATGAACTTATTTCATTAAACAAGTACATCGGTGAGGAAATAAAACTCAGGTACCTTGGTGAAATTCACTGTATTG
>JAOUOK010000118.1 GCA_029880425.1 Gammaproteobacteria bacterium | reverse complement strand
CACCGAGCGACCAGCCAACAACAATAACTCCCTTATTGATGTAGTTAATGTAATCCTCGATATCTTTCGTGATTGAATCCAGCGTAAATGCATTATTATTGTCCCTGCTGTAACCATAACCAGGAAGATCGATCACGTGACAACGACAACTCTCTGCCAGCAATTCACTAAAGCGTCCCCACAACCCACCATGCATACCCCAGCCGTGTAACAACACGACATCTTTGCCCACACCCTTTACTTCACTATAAAGCACAGCAGACATAGCTATCTTATTTCATCAAGCACGGTTAATAGCTCGTCTACATGTTCTTCTGTGTGCGTTGCAGAAAAAGTAATGCGCAAGCGTGAAGTTCCTTCAGGAACAGTAGGCGGACGTATGGCGCTGATTAATATATTTCTCGCCAATAACTTTTCGCTTAATACGACAGTATCTCCACTGCTGCCAATAACAACCGGTTGAATAGCAGTATTCGAATCCATTAAAGTTAAGCCTAGTTCTGCTGCACCTTTTCTGAACTGGCTTATTAAACTTTGTAACTTTTCCCGGCGCCAGTTTTCATTTTCAACTAACTGTAAACTTGTCCTTGTTGCAGCGGCGACCGCGGCAGGCATAGCCGTGGTAAAAATATAACTGCGTGATTTTTGAATCAGGGTTTCAATTAAGGCTTCGCTACCGGCAACAAACGCTCCCGCGGTGCCAAAGGCTTTGCCCAGTGTTCCCACGAGTATCGGGACCTTTTTAATATCTATCCCAAGATGCTCGATAATTCCTTTACCTTTAGTACCCAGCACACCGATACCATGGGCATCATCAACCATCAAGGCGGCAGAATATTCACTTGCTAACCGGGCTATATCATTTAACGGCGCAAGATCACCGTCCATACTAAAAACCCCATCTGTAACAATTAATTTGTTTTCATTACTGGACATTTCAAGACGGCTACTAAGTTGTTCAATATCATTATGTAGATAACGTACACGCTTTGCCCGGGAGAGTAGCGCGGCATCAAGTAACGATGCATGATTCAATTTATCTTCATAAATTTTGCTGTGACGATCGCATAACGCAGAGACCACGCCAAGATTTGCCATATAACCGGTTGAAAACAATAACACCCGTTCCGTACCGATAAACTCCGCCAGCTCCTGTTCGAGCTGATGATGCTCGGCAGAGTGACCCGAGACTAAATGCGCCGAGCCACTGCCCACACCATAGCTGTCTGCTGCACGTTTAAAACTTTTAACAACGTCAGGATGATTGGCCAGGCCAAGATAATCGTTACTACAAAACGATAAAACTTTTTTACCATCCACCACCGGTTCAACCGTTTGCGGTGACTCGATTACTTTACGTGAGCGGTAAAGATGGTTTTCTTTACGTTCTTCCAGTTGTTTTTCTAAATCATCAAATAACATGTTTAACCACGGAGAACACAGAGGTTCACTGAGTTATCTGTAACAAAACTCTGAGTATTTAAATTCACCTCTGTGTTTCTCTGTGCCCTCTGTGGTAAATATTAAATCGCGGTAATACCTAAACTATTAAACAACTGGGTATCATGGTTGGTATCAGGATTTGGTGTCGTTAATAATTTCTCACCGTAGAAAACAGAGTTTGCTCCGGCAAAGAAACACATTGCCTGCATTTCATCACTCATATTTTCACGTCCTGCTGACAAACGAACAAACGATTTAGGCATCATGATTCTTGCAACAGCCACACTACGAATAAACTCAAGCGAATCCAGATCATCACCGTCTTCTAACGGTGTACCACTCACACGTACTAACAGGTTAATCGGTACACTTTCCGGGTGATGTTCCTGGTTCGCTAATTCCAGGAACAAGCCAATACGATCGCGACGGCTCTCACCCATTCCTAAAATACCACCACAACAGGTATTCATGCCTGCGTCACGAACATGCTGCAAGGTATCCAGACGATCCTGGTAAGTACGTGTTGTTATAACTTCACCGTAAAATTCTGGCGAGGTATCAAGATTATGGTTGTAATAATCAAGACCCGCTTCTTTTAACTGGTTTGCCTGTGATTCGGTTAACATGCCCAGGGTCAAACATGTTTCCATGCCCAGCGCTTTAACTTCTTTTACCATTTTAATAACAGGTTCAAGATCTTTATCTTTAGGACTACGCCATGCTGCGCCCATGCAAAAACGACTTGAACCATTTGATTTAGCCAGCTTAGCTGATTCAATCACTTCATCTAAAGGCATTAAGGGTTCATTTTCTACTTCAGTATCATAGCGAACACTTTGCGGACAATAGCCGCAGTCTTCCGGGCACTTACCGGTTTTAATACTGAGTAAAGTACTGACCTGAACTTCATTCGGATTAAAGTTTTTTCGGTGCACTGTTTGCGCTTCAAATAATAAGTCATTAAATGGCATGTCATATAACGCGGCAATTTCATCAACCGTCCAGTCATGACGTAACAACCCATCTTGTTTTTCTATTTTATCCATCATGACACTCATGCCATTTCTCCTTCAGTTTCTTCAATTTCAATTTCAGTATCTTGCCAGTTTTCTTTTTGAATCTTTACCAGGCAAAAAATGGTCCACGGAATTAATACCAGCCCAACTATGCCACCGGTCATAATCCAAAGTTTCCAGTCTGTTCCATAAAATGTACCAACGGGGATTACCACACCAATCATACCGTAATAACGATACGCGGCTTGCTGGGTATAATGCCCAACCTGTTCGTTAGGGTGATGACGGGCAATAATGTAAATCATAATCGAGATGCCAAACCATAAAATGGGCGGCACTATCATGGCAATAAACATCAGGATCATCGAGGTTCGTTCAACTTCCGCAAAGAGAATAAGCGGAGCAATAAATAAACCCGGGAGCAGGGATAATAAATTACCAAGGTTAAATAAGCGGGCCATCATTCGCGCGTTTGATGCAGAAATAACTTTGGTTGTTGTTACTGCCTTGTCTGAATCTGTCATCGCTGTTTCAAGCCTTGCTCTATCTTGCGGGGGAATATTTCGTAATATCTTGGCTTTCGATATAATTGGCTAAGTAAAGGATTTATTGCGAATTTTATCATTTTGACCGAAGCGTGAATGATAAACACCTAAGACTAGGTGTCAACTGATAAGGATATCAATGATTTACAAATGGTTAAAAAGTAACCTGCGTAATGCTATCCCCAGACAGTGCGTATTATGTCTTACCCCAACGGGTAATCCGCACTTACTTTGTGCTGCATGCGAAAAAGAATTACCTAAAAATACCGCTCATTGCATTATCTGTGCAGCTGCTTTTCCAGCCACGCTACTTTCGACAAAGCCCCTGGTTTGTGGCAAATGCCAGGCACAGCCCCCAAGCTATGAAACCAGTGTGATTCCATATTTATACGCCGCCCCACTTAAACAACTCATCACAGGTTTAAAATTTCATGCTGACCTAAGCAGTGTGCCTTTACTGGCAAACAGCTTTCATCGCGAACTCAAGCGAAACGCTGAAAAATTACCCGAGTGTATTATTCCTGTACCCTTGCACAAGCAACGGTTAAAAGAACGGGGCTTTAACCAGGCTATTGAGATCGCCCGCCTGATCGCGTTACAGATTAAAATTCCACTAGAAATTTCACTTTGCCAACGCAGCAAGGTAACACCTTATCAAAGTGGACTTAGTGCGAAACAACGTAAACAAAATCTGAAAAATGCTTTTACTATCGCAAAAGAGCACCCGTATAAGCATGTCGCAATTTTTGATGATGTGGTCACAACCGGTACCACGGTTAATGAACTGGCAAAACAACTTAAAAAAAGTGGTGTTAAAATAATAGAAGTGTGGGCGATCGCCCGAACAATCAACAAACAATAAATGACCTGGAAAAATTTCCTTAAGAAATATCTTCTCTACTTAAAAAGATTTGCACACTTAAGGAGAAAACTTAGAGCAAGGCGAAAACTGATGAAAAAGCGGAATGTACACAAAGTACATGAGCATTTTGAATTCGGTTTTCAACGCAGCTATCAGCTTTCTCCTTAAGTATGCAGAGCTTTTTTAGAAATTTAGATAAAAATCGATAAACGGCCCGGTTTTCTCAAAGCCCGTCGAAATATCAGAGGAATGATCAAGGTTAAATTTCTGATGCTGCCAGCCACCCTGTAAACCAAAGCCCTTACGCCATTCATATGAAACTTTAGCGCGGTAATCAAACACCTTGCGGTTACTCAAATCCAGGTGACTGCCTTCAATACCGGCAGAAAGACCTTTTAATGGAAGATTAAAAAGTGCAGAGGCATGAAATAAAGGCAACACTTCCTGGAAATGATTATTCCCCGTCGTTTCAGTTGAGCTTTTATAACCCGACAAGTGACGAAGTGTAAGTCCAAGGTCAAAATTCATAATTTTAGTTTCCCACGGATACGTCCATGTCGCATCAAGCTGTGAAAACTCTACAGATTTTTTACCTGTGAAAATATTTTGTGGAAAAAGTTGATCAATTTTTGTAAAAGTTGATAAATGATTAACCTTAAAGTTAAGTAAGGACTCACTTTGATCTGCAGCAACAGTCACAGAAAACTGCATTGCTACTAATGCCAGGAGAATTGTTGCTCGATTAATCTTCATCATAAAATCAACATTTTCTATAGTGTTGTTAGTTAGCTCTTCCTTAAGCTGGTCATACTTGTGGGGGATGACGTTAATCGTAGTATAACTTAATATAGACGGCTGAAATATGATATGCACGTCACAATTGTCATAATTTGTTAATCCTGATCAGGCGGCTACTCGGGAAAACCAATTTCAGATAACGCCGCTACCCGGTTATCCGTAAATTTCACCAAGCCAGCTTTTAAACTCCCCGTTTTTTGCGCACGTTGATAAGCTTCAAGAGCTTCCTTATTTTTTCCGGATTTTTCCAGGGAAATACCCAGTCCCAGCCACCATATTCCTGCTTCGGGACGTATTTTTACAAGCTGTAGATAAATATCTACTGCTTTATCATGTTGCTTAACCCTTTGGTGCGTTGCGGCAAGTAACGCGTAATAATCAGGTTCAACATTAATCGCAGCTGCAGCTGTACCCCTATTTAAAATTTGTATTGCCAGTGCTGGGTTGTTTTGTTCAAGCAAAACACGCGCATATAATTTTGCGAATAATGGATACTCAGGGGCAACTTTAACACCTTCACTGAGTAATTCAGCTGCACTGATTAGATGACCCGACTTAATATAAATCCCGGCCAGCATTTCACGCGCCTTGATATGAGGGATATATAAAGACAGTGCTTCACGTAAGTATTCTTTACCTTCACGCATACGGCCCTGTTGTAAATATTTATAGCCTTTTTTATAGGCAATCTCTGCCATTTGTCTGCTGTTTAAAGGCCGATGTTTTTTCTGGAGTTCTACTACTGGTGTAGTATCGAGCTCTTCAACATCCACCGCGTTATCCACTTCTGCATTCTCAGTATCGTTATCTTCAACCTCAACTTTAGCAACCACTGTTTTTTTAACTTTTTCTGTCACTGGTAGCGGCTTCTTATTTACAGCAACTTTTTTAGCTGACTGTTTTTTAAAGGGCACAGTTTGTGTTTTTTCTACAACCCCTGTTTCAACCCGTTGAGTTGTCCTTTCCCATAGCAGGTATGAAATGACGCTGATTAGCATGGCTAAAATGAAAATAATTGAAAAACTAAGCCAGTTAAAAGACTTCTGATTTGGTCGGGTTTCCCATGTAATATTTCGACTTAATGTATCTGATGTTTCTAAATCACGTGAACGCCTTTTTTCAAGGTCTTTTAACATCTGGTTAATCAGGCTCATTACAATTACCGTAAATGTTTAGCGTAAGAAAACATAGGCAATAGCTAAAGCAGTTAATAGACCTGCCGCTGCAATTAACCTTATATATTTATTAGTATCAGTATTCCGTAATTGTGCATCCTCTGTATCTTTTATTGCAGCCTGCATATTATTTTTATTTACGTATTTTGTGCCCTGACCATAAGCAGACATCATTGATTTATGTGAAAGAATATTTATTAACCTTGGGATACCACGACTTGCTTTAAACAAACTACTCATGGCATTTATTTCAAACAGGTTGCCGCCTTTATAACCTGCAACATTTAAACGATGAGTTAAATATAACTCCATACCTTCACGGTCAATAGGTTGCAACTTGTATGAAAATGTAATTCTCTGTTTTAACTGGCGCACTTCCTTTTCATTGAGG
>JAOUOK010000117.1 GCA_029880425.1 Gammaproteobacteria bacterium | reverse complement strand
ATTCGAGTTGTTTGACGTATATCGCGGCGAAGGTATTGATTTTGGACGAAAAAGTTTAGCTTTGGGCTTGACCTTACAGGATCTTTCGCGCACTCTTACTGATACGGATGTCGACAAAGAACTCAATAAAATCATAGACGTACTGAAAAATCGTCTGGGTGCAACATTGAGAGAATAACTAAAAAAAATAGAGATTAAATAATGGCGTTGACGAAAGCCGACATGGCGGAACGACTTTTTGAGGAATTAGGGCTCAATAAGCGAGAAGCCAAAGAATTAGTTGAAATGTTTTTTGAAGAAGTGCGAGATGCACTCGAAAATGGCCAACAGGTAAAATTATCTGGTTTTGGCAATTTTGATTTAAGAGACAAAAAGCAACGTCCTGGGCGCAATCCCAAAACAGGACAAGAAATTCCGATAACCGCAAGACGTGTTGTGACGTTCAGACCGGGACAAAAATTAAAAGCGAGAGTTGAAGCATATGCTGGAACCCACGAATAATAACGAATTGCCACCCATTCCAGGCAAACGCTATTTCACGATAGGTGAAGTAAGTGAATTATGTGCCGTAAAACCGCATGTATTACGTTATTGGGAGCAAGAATTTCCACAACTAAAACCTGTTAAACGTCGTGGTAACCGTCGTTACTACCAACGTCAGGATGTTGTGATGATCCGTGAAATTCGTAGTTTACTTTACGAACAAGGCTATACCATTGGTGGTGCACGTTTACAGCTCAGTGATACACAGGACAAAGAAACGTCTAAATGTGACACGAATACAATTCACCAGTTACGTATGGAAATGGAAGAAGTACTGAAAATTCTCACGATTTAAAATGGTTCCCGGTTATTTTAACCGGGTACCATTTGCCACTTCTAAGTTATAATCAAAAAGATTCCTGCAACAAGTAAAAACTTAAAAACCAGATTTCGGGACGTAGCGCAGCCTGGTAGCGCACTACAATGGGGTTGTAGGGGTCGGAGGTTCGAATCCTCTCGTCCCGACCATAAACAAAAATAACCGGCTTAATAACCGGTTTTTTTATGCATCGTGGATTACTATTAGATACATGTTAAAAAGATAAATTTAAAACTAGTATTTCTCGAATCTACGATTTTATTTAAATATTGTTATTTATTTTTTTATTTAGAGCTCATCATTTTTATAAGTTAGCATTGCTCAGCAGAACTCGAAAATTATTTGTATATAAGATAAATCTCGAGATTAAAACTAGGGTATTGAACAAATTCTTTAGAATATAAGCACTTACTAATGTAGATGTTTTTAGTCAGGATTTTTATGAGTGCCATTATAAGTATTAGATTTAGTCTAATAAAAAAAAACAATGGGTGAATATTTTTATACCCCTCTAAATATCAACTTAAGTTATTGTTTTATATTGCATTCATATAATGATGCAAACTTGACACACCATCGATTGCGAGCTTAGACTAGCTCGCACTTTTAGAAAAAGCCTCACGTTTTTTTTTAAGCGCAAAACAAAAATGAGTACACATAAGAAGTCGTTTTAAACGACCTAATTTCAGTAATAACTATTAAAGAGGCGGACTGGAGTTAATGTTAGAGAATTACCTACCAGTATTAATATTTCTTGTTATCGGCCTTGCTGTCGGTGCCGTGATGATTACCCTGGGTTTTGTGCTTTCGCCAAATAATCCCGACAAAGAAAAACTGTCCCCGTACGAATGTGGTTTTGAACACTTTGGTGATGCGCGTATGAAGTTTGACGTGCGTTACTACCTCGTTGCTATTCTTTTTATTATTTTTGATTTGGAAATTGCCTTTTTATTCCCCTGGGCTATCGTGCTGAAAGAAATTGGTGTGTTTGGTTATGTTGCCATGGCTATCTTCCTCGGGATCTTAGTGATTGGCTTTATCTATGAGTGGAAGAAGGGAGCCCTGGAATGGGAATGATTGAGGGTAAACTCAACGAAGGTTTTATTACGACTTCGGCTGATAAGTTAATTAACTGGGCAAGAACCGGCTCCATGTGGCCAATGTCATTTGGACTCGCCTGTTGCGCAGTTGAGATGATGCATTCAGCCGCAGCACGTTATGATTTAGATCGCTTTGGTATTATTTTCAGACCCAGTCCACGACAATCAGATGTCATGATTGTTGCAGGGACACTTACAAATAAAATGGCACCTGCTTTACGCAAGGTCTATGACCAGATGGCTGAACCACGCTGGGTTATTTCAATGGGATCATGCGCCAATGGTGGTGGCTATTACCATTATTCTTATTCTGTCGTGCGAGGTTGTGATCGCGTCGTGCCTGTTGATATATATGTACCGGGTTGTCCACCTACGGCTGAAGCGCTTATCTATGGAATAATGCAGTTACAAAACAAAATTCGCCGCACCAATACGATCGCCAGAGTATAAAAGGTATAAGTTTCTAGCATGTCTGAATATTATAATAAATTAGCAGATTCCTTACGCAATCGTTTTGCGGGTAAGTATGACGAATGTTTTCTCCATGTGGGTCAAGTTAACTTCGTTGTAAAAAAAGAAAACTTAATCGAAGTGTTAACCGCACTTCGAGATGAAGCTGAATTTGCTTTTGATGAAATGATTGATTTATGTGGTGTTGATTACAGTGAGTATGGCGATGGTAAGTGGGAAGGTGAACGTTTTGCAGTGACTTACCAGCTGTTGTCAGTAAAGAACAATCATCGCCTTCGTGTTCGTGTGTTTTGTGATGGCGAGCCACCACAAGTTGCTTCGGTTACCAGCATCTGGGAAGGTGCAAACTGGTTTGAACGTGAAGCTTTTGATTTGTATGGTATTATTTTTGATGGTCATACAGACTTACGTCGTATCCTGACTGACTACGGTTTTGTTGGTCATCCATTCCGTAAAGATTTCCCTTTATGCGGTAATGTCGAAATGCGTTATGACGAAGATAAAAAACGCGTTATCTATCAACCCGTATCGATTGAAACCCGTGTAAACACCCCACGTATTATTCGTGATGATCATCGTTATGCTGATCGTATGACAGAAGAGGACAGTAGTAATGCCTGAGATTCGTAACTACACACTGAATTTCGGGCCACAACATCCTGCCGCGCATGGAGTATTACGCCTGGTTCTTGAAATGAACGGTGAAGTGATTGAACGTGCCGATCCACATATCGGTCTGTTGCATCGTGGTACTGAAAAATTAGCGGAATACAAGCCATTTAACCAGAGTATTCCATATATGGATCGTCTCGATTACGTATCCATGATGTGTAACGAGCATGGTTATGTGCTTGCGCTTGAAAAATTACTTGGCGTTGAAGTGCCAGAACGTGCGCAATACATTCGTGTCATGTTTGATGAAATTACCCGGATCTTAAATCACTTAATGTGGTTAGGTACGCATGCACTGGATGTGGGCGCGATGACCATGTTCCTGTATTGCTTCCGTGAACGTGAAGATTTAATTGATATGTACGAAGCGGTATCGGGTGCACGTATGCATGCCGCGTATTACCGTCCAGGTGGTGTTTATCGTGACCTGCCTGATCGTATGCCTCGTTTTAAAAAATCAAAGTACATTGATGACGCCAAAGTTGCCTTGCTTAATGAAGCACGTGAAGGTTCTTTACTTGATTTTATTGATGACTTTACACAACGGTTCCCTAAACTCGTTGATGAGTACGAAACCTTATTAACAGATAACCGTATCTGGAAACAACGTACGGTTGATATTTCAATTATTACACCTGAGAAAGCATTACAGCTTGGCTTTACTGGTCCTATGTTGCGTGGCTCAGGTATTGAATGGGACTTGCGTAAGAAACAACCTTATGAAGTTTACGATAAGTTAGATTTTGATATTCCCGTGGGTACTAACGGTGACTGTTATGATCGTTATTTAGTTCGGGTTGAAGAATTCCGCCAGTCTAACCGTATTATTAAACAGTGTGTTGAATGGTTACGTAATAATCCCGGCCCTGTCATGCTGGATGACCATAAGTTAACCCCGCCTAAACGTGAAAACATGAAAGGTGATATGGAGTCACTGATTCATCACTTTAAACTGTTCACTGAAGGCTATTCATTGCCTGAAGGTGAAGCCTATGCTGCTGTTGAACATCCTAAAGGTGAATTTGGTGTCTACCTGGTTACAGATGGTGCGAATAAACCTTACCGTTTAAAAATTCGTGCACCGGGTTTTGCACACATGGCTGCAATGAATGAACTTACTCAAGGACACATGCTTTCAGATGTAACGACAGTAATGGGTACCATGGATGTAGTATTCGGAGAAATTGACCGATGATTGGTTATAAGAAAAAAGAAGAAAGTAAGTTGCACCTGTTATCAGAGGCTACTTTAAAAGAAATTGATACATGGATTAATAAATATCCGGAAGACAAAAAGCAATCTGCCGTCATGTCAGCATTACGCATTGCCCAGGATCAAAACCGGGGTTTTTTAACCGAGGACTTAATGGATGCGGTTGCGGAATATTTAGATATGCGTCCAATTGCTGTTTATGAAGTTGCCACCTTTTATTCAATGTATGAACTTGAGCCTGTTGGCAAGCACAAGATTTGTGTATGTACCAATATTTCCTGCATGTTGTGTGGTTCAGATACGGTAGTAGGCCATTTATCTAAGAAACTTGGGATTAATCTTGGTGAAACATCAGCAGATGGTCGTTTTACTTTGAAGGAAGTGGAATGTTTGGGCGCGTGTGTTAATGCACCCGTGATGCAGATTGGTAATACCTACCATGAAAACCTGACTGAAGAAAAGATCGACCAGGTTATTGATGCTCTTGATTAAGCTGCATTAGATTGAACTGTATTAGATAAAGTACAAACAAATTTTAGCAAACGAAATAATTTAATAGATAAGGTTGGGGTCAACCAATGGCGAATGAAGTCTGTTTTCGGACACTGCACATGGACAAACCGTGGACACTTGAGAGTTACTTGAGTGTAGGTGGCTATGAGCAACTGAAAAAAATTCTGAAAGAAAAAATTCCGCCAGAAGATATTATTGAAGAATTAAAAACATCATCACTGCGTGGTCGTGGTGGTGCAGGTTTTCCTACAGGTTTGAAGTGGAGTTTTATGCCACGTACTGCACCGGGACAAAAGTATATTGTTTGTAACTCGGATGAAGGTGAACCGGGTACCTGTAAAGATCGTGATATCTTGCGTTATAACCCACATCAACTTGTAGAAGGAATGTTGATTGCTGGTTACTGCATTGGTGCTTCAGCCGGTTATAACTATATTCGTGGTGAATTTTGGGAACCGTATGAACGTTTCGAAGGTGCCCTGGAAGAAGCTTATAAAGAAGGATTGCTGGGTAAAAATATTTTAGGTACAGATTTCAGTTTTGATCTTTATGCGCATTTAGGTGCGGGTGCTTATATTTGTGGTGAAGAAACCGCGTTACTTGAATCGATTGAAGGTAAAAAAGGTCAACCACGTTTTAAACCACCATTCCCGGCAGGATTTGGTTTGTACGGTAAACCCACAACCATCAACAATACTGAAACACTTGCTTCAGTCCCTGTTATTTTACAAAACGGCGGTAAATGGTTCCTGGAACAGGGGCGACCTAATAACGGCGGTACAAAACTTTTCTGTGTATCTGGACATGTAAATAACCCGGGTAACTTTGAAATTCCTTTAGGCACGCCTTTTGCTGAATTACTGGAAATGGCTGGTGGTGTACGCAACGGGCACAAGTTAAAAGCGGTTATTCCCGGTGGTTCTTCTGTACCTGTATTACCTGCAGAGATCATCATGGAAACTGATATGGATTATGACTCATTATCAAAAGCGGGCAGTATGCTCGGCGCGGGTTCGGTTATTGTAATGGATGAAACAACCTGCATGGTTGGCGCATTAGCTCGTCTTTCCCATTTTTATTACGAAGAGTCCTGTGGTCAATGTACCCCGTGTCGTGAAGGCACCGGCTGGTTAGCCAAAGTCATGCATCGTATTGAGCACGGCCAGGGTAAGCAGGAAGATTTAGATTTATTGAATGACGTGGCTCACCGTATTGGTGGACGTACTATCTGTGCATTGGGTGATGCAGCGGCAATGCCGGTAATGAGTTTCTTAAAACACTATAGAGATGAATTCCAGTATCACATTGATCATAAAAAATGCATGGTCTGATTATAGTTATAACTGGTTATAAAATTTAATAAAAAACAAAAACGCTGAACGAGATAAAAGATGGCAGATATAGAAATTAACGGAAAACCGCTT
>JAOUOK010000204.1 GCA_029880425.1 Gammaproteobacteria bacterium | reverse complement strand
GCGATCTTCACCTGCGCAACCTAGCCTGGTACCAGGATAAACCCCTGGCCTTTGACTGTCTTGAGTTCAACCCGAATTTTCGCTGGATTGATATCATCAGTGAGATTGCTTTTTTAATAATGGATCTTGAAGACCATCAGCAAGCAGCGCTGGGGCAACGTTTTTTAAACCAGTATCTAGAAATCAGCGGTGATTATGCAGGCTGTCGCGTACTTAATTTTTACCTTGTCTACCGTGCCATGGTAAGAGCCAAAGTCGCAGCGATCCGCTCACAGCAGCAAGGAATAAAGAAGGAGGATATGAATAGTGCGATAACCGAGTTTAATAATTACCTTGAACTTGCTTTGAAATACACACAGCAACATCCCCCTTTTTTATTGATCACAAGCGGTGTTTCCGGTTCAGGGAAAAGCACCTTCTCCGCCCCCATATCTGAGAAACTGGGCGCTATACGTATTCGCTCTGATGTAGAACGAAAACGGTTATTCAATATAAGCATGGAGCTGCAGTTTCAGAATAAAATTGCACAGGGAATTTATTCTGAAGCGGCAACAGAAAAAACTTATCTGAAGCTGCTTGAATTAGCAGAAACTCTCCTTAGGGCAGGTTACCCGGTAATTGTTGATGCAACCTTTTCAACATATTCACAGCGTCAACGATTTAAGCAGCTTGCAGATAAATCAAATTGTCGTTTTATTATTCTTGAATTTATTGCGACAAATAAAACGCTGCAACAACGTATCACTAAACGCAAAAATGATATCTCTGATGCTGATTTAAATGTACTGAAGAGCCAGCTCAGTCACTGGCATGCCCTGGAACCCACTGAGCGCCGTTATACATACGCTATCGATACAGAAAAACCGTTTGTTCTCAGTCAATTAATTAAAGATTTAAAATTTTAATCTTTCACTTCCTGGCCCCAAAAAATATTCGTATTTACCCACAATTACTGCGCTTGTTCACAGTTTTAACCTTAAAGTGATGTTGTTTGATACCGATATACTTCTTATAACCAGACTTTATTGATTTTAAGAAGAATATCATTATGTTTCACAATATTGCCGTGCCTGATACCTGCCTGACTTTATGGCAGACCTGCCAGTCTCTTGTGCCCGGGCTGTTAAAAGATTGCCCGGTCAAAACAGAAGATTTGCTGGTTAAATCAAATAGCTCCATCAATCCTAAGTCAGGTTCTGTTTACATTATTAAGGAAGGCACATTAAAGGAGGTTTATGATAACCAGGTAGCGGTTATTTATGAAAAAGGCGACCTGGTTGGACTTGATGGCGTGCTACAGCAAAAACAATCCCGTTATGAGACTGATTTTGCGATTAAGGTTGATGAATATGATGGCCAGCAATTACTCGATGAAATAGTTAATGACAGAAATAAAGTTCATATCTTAACGAAATACCTGTCCTGCCTGAACCAGAGCTTTACTCTACTGTTCTGCCACCTCAGTCAACAGGATACATCCTTTAGTCCGGATTACCGCTGCTATAATCAAGGTGATATTATTATTGAAGAAAACACTGAAGGTGATGAAGTCTTTACCCTGCTTTCAGGTTCAGCCCGGGTAATGATAAAAGGTACCGAGGTTGGTGAAATTAACCAGGATGAAATCTTTGGTGCTATTGCTGCCATTACCCAAACCAAACGTACCGCCAGTATCATTGCCACATCTGACTGTGAAACAATCGTGGTAAAAAGTGACAGTTTTCGTGGCTTACTCTCCGCCCGCCCTGAAACCGTAGAAAAACTGGTTAAGGATATGGCCCGCTCAATCGTATCAAGCAACGAACGCGTTATCGAGTTAACAAAAACAAATAATTAACTCAGCCTATACTCGAGTGTTCAACTAAATGGCGTAATCTTAAACTCATGCACATCTTCCCTGTCCATCAGGCTTTGCGCCAGGCTTCTAAAATTTTTAGTATCTGTTGTGCGTAATGTCATTTGATATTGAAAATGACTACCCTGGTCATATAACTGGTAACCTGCTTCAAATGATTTAATTTTATGTGCCGATATAAGTGCACGCAGCGCATCTTCATCTGTATATTGATGACTGCGCATAAAACGCACTGATAGTTGAGCATATTTCATGCTCGGAATCATGGATTCAATCCAGCGGAACATGGACAAGGTCATGACCGTAACCAGGGTTGCAATCATGGCCGGCTCATAAAATCCCAGCCCGATTACAATACCAATTGCAGCCGTCATCCATATAGAGGCTGCAGTAGTTAAGCCCCTGACAGTTAAGCCTTCTTTAATAATGACACCTGCACCAAGAAAGCCAATACCTGTCATAATGCCTTGTGCCATTCGTGTTGGATCTGTTCGCACAGTATCAATAAATTCCTGCGGGATCAGGTGCCATTGGTAAGCCATCAGTAACATTAACAGGCTTGATGAAACACAAACTAAAGCATGAGTACGAAATCCTGCTTCACGACCATGAATAGCCCGTTCAATACCTATAATCCCGCCAGCAAGTAAAGCCAGTAATAAGCGGTTAATTATTAGAGGTAGTTCGGGTTCCATGTATAACTCCGGAAAATATTATTTATAATTAAAATAGTACTCTTCTTTATTTCATTCAACAAAATTATTTTAAGCTAGTCTTTTTCAGCCCATTCTCTTATTTTGTGTTTTAATTTTTTCTCAACCTTATCGCTTATTTCATCCCAGTCATCGTTAGCTTCAGTATTATTGTCATTTTCTGCCCAGTCTTTTAATTTACGCATCACTTTTATTTCAACTTTTTGACCAATTTCTTGCCACTCCTGGTCACGTTTTTTTTCTGCATCAGACTTACATTTTATATGCGTGCCACCACCCCAGATAGTGCTCACTCCAAGAATAAAGCCAAAATCATACCAGCCACCGCTATTATTAACTTCATAAACGACAACACTTTCATTGAACAGGTGAATAATCAGGGTGATAAATGAAATAACACCGTGCCAGAGACCGTACCAGAAACCGGCGGGTGATTCTGTTGTAAACTGGGAATGACCTGCTGCACACGAGGTGAGTAACAGTAATAATAAAACTAGAGACATTAATTTGAGTGACTTACTATTTTTAAAAAACATAAGTGCCCCCCATTTTTAAATTAAATATTTTCTTATATTAAATATATAGCAGACTTTATCTTGTGCTGCATGAGTGTTACCTTGTATTAATAACATCGTTATCAATACTATAACACTGCCAAACTGAAATATACGTGAGCTATAACCAACCCGTCCCAAAGAGTTTAACCACGATCATTGCTTTAATAACAATGATCGGACCATTCACAATTGACACTTATTTACCTTCTTTCCCTGCGATTGAAACAGAGTTCAATATTAGCCGTGCATTATTATCACAAAGCCTTGGCTTTTACCTGGCAGCATTTGCCATTGCCACGCTTTTTTTTGGGCCACTTGCAGATCGACTGGGTAGACGACCTGTTATTTTAATTTCATTACTTATTTATATAGCCGCATCTGTCGGTTGCGCACTGTCAAATGAATACAGCATGTTTCTTTTTTTCAGGGTGATACAGGGAATCGCCGCCGCAGGTGGCCTGGTCACCGGCCGGGCAATTATACGCGATGTTTATAGTCCACAAGATGCTCACCAGGCCTTGTCACGTATTATGATGTTATTTGCTGTGGCACCTGCCATCGCACCCATTATTGGTGGCTGGATCCATGAACTGTTTGGCTGGCATAGCGTATTTTATTTTCTTGCTATCTTTTCTGTCTTTATATTTTTTCTTGTGCTTTTTCTGATACCTGAAACACTGGATCCACACCATCGCCAGTCTTTTCACCCGGTTAATGTTGCCCGTGTCTATGCCCGTTCATTAATTCACCGGCGTTTTCAGTCCCTGGTTTTCATTATTGCATTTTACTTTGCAGGCTTATTTTTATATATCGCCGGTGCGCCAACCGTGATTTATGATTTTCTCCAGCTTGGGACTAATGATTTTTCCTATATGTTTGTTCCCACCATCGCAGGCTTGATTTTTGGTTCATGGTTAAGCAGCCAACTGGCGCATCGCTGGCCAATGAACAAAACAATAAAGCTGGCACTAAGTCTCATGTTTTTTGGTGCTTTACTAAATAGTGCTCAGTCTCTGCTGCTATCACCCGCTACATTCACAACAGTAACACCACTGATTTTTTATACCTGTGGAATAGGTATCGCCATGCCTGCCATGACCGTATTAGCCTTAGATTGTTTCCCCAAGCACAGAGGAACCGCATCGGCATTACAAGGTTTTGTGCAAATGATGGCTAATGCACTTGTTGCCAGCCTGGCTGTGCCCTTGCTGCAACAGCAACCCGCCCATATGGCAATAGCTCAACTCATTCTTTTATCATTCGCATTGTGTCTTTGGTGGTGGCTGCCGTCA
>JAOUOK010000116.1 GCA_029880425.1 Gammaproteobacteria bacterium | reverse complement strand
ATCAACGTCGTAGCGTGATTTATACCAGTTAGCGATGGCGCGACGTAAACGTGGAATCCCACGTGATAGTGAATAACGGTGTGTATCTGGACGCTGCGCAACTTCTATCAGTTTATCGACAATATGTTGAGGTGTGGCTTGATCAGGATTTCCCATCCCGAAATCAATAATATCTTCACCCCGAGCGCGTGCCTCGGCCTTTAATTCATTTACAATATTAAAGACATAGGGCGGTAATCTTTTTATTCTTGGAAAATCTTCTATCAAGGGGGTATCCAGCTCGAAAATTAGTTAATTGGGCCTAAATGCAGCCAAAATTTTACAGGTGGAAAATCCCCGCTCCACCCAGTTAACAAAGCTGGTAACATTAACGGTTCATCGAGCACGCTGTCAATGACAGATCCTTATAAAACAAGGGTATAGCCCGATATTTTTGAATAATAAAGGAAAATAATCAGTGAAATTTGTACTTGAAAAAGGTGAGAATATTTTGGTTCATGGTTACGACACTAACCAGGTAACTATCAGCGGCATTACGCCCGATCACCCTGAATTTAATAGCGGGCTAATTGATGAGTGGGACACCGATAACCACCTTGGGATTTTCCGAAAAAGTCTCATTATTACGGCAAATGGAAGCATAGCCAGCTGGTCACCACAAAGTATCTCTGAACTTAACCCTGACCACTTCCTCGGCTTTGCTGAGCACAAACCTGAAGTTATATTACTTGGTATGGGACAGCACTTACGCTTTCCGCCACAGGATTGCCTGTCTGTCTTACAGCAACAAAATCTCGGTTATGAAGTGATGGATACCGCGGCGGCCTGTCGTACATTTAATGTTTTAGCGGCTGAAGGAAGAGAGGTTATTTTAGCCATGTTGATGATAGAAATGAGTTAGAAAACATTGCTGAAGTATGTTTATAAAGATTCGATATTAGACTATGAGTTACCTTAAATTAAAAGGTAACGTCCCTGTCCGAAAGCATTCCATGTTATTTTATCATTTTCATGACAAAATTAGATGCTCTTCGGAAGTTCTGCTACTTATTCATTACTCAATAAGCCAGAAACTTTGCGTGCCAAATATCGGGGTATTATATTCAACGTGCCCTTTCGGAGCTTTTTACGAGCATTCCATACCCGTATCCATATAGTACAAATCCTTTAGTACAATCCTTACCTAACAATCCCTATTAATGCATTCCATGTTCGTGTCATCCTATTCACGACTTAAAGTCCTTTAATGGTTTCCCCTTACAGGTAATCCATATACAAATATTATAGTCCAACAATCTAAAAAACAATCAAATGTTAACAATTGTTAACGAATCTATGATCAAGATCACCCTTTTAATTCTATTATTAATAATTTTAAAATTCTTCATATAGATATAAAAAAATCTCTGTAACCTGATTAAGCTATAGAGCTTTAATTTATGGTGCCAATAGCCAGACTCGATAATTTCGCATGGAACAAAATTGGACGTACGTTAGTTAATGCGCCCTGAAAGGGTGAAGGACAAGGATGTCCTGAATCAACTTGCACGGTTACCGTGACAGTTCTGCTAACAAAAAAAAGCGCTACTCATAGTAGCGCTTTTTGATATATGGTGCCGATGGCCAGACTCGAACTGGCACGGGTCGCCCCACCACCCCCTCAAGATGGCGTGTCTACCAATTCCACCACATCGGCATTAAGAGGTTTAATCAGATACCGGAACGTCAGAGGTTGATTTAGCGGGCTTTTCAGCAGCCACTGGTACATCAACTTTTTGTTCTTTAACAGTATCCACTACGCTCGTAGGTTTGATTTTTTGTGTCGATATGTATGCAAGGGACAAACTTGTAATGAAAAAGATCGTTGCCAGGATACCCGTGGCACGTGTCAGAAATGAACCTGAACCCTGTGCACCGAAAACGGTGGAGGATGCTCCGCCACCAAACGCGGCACCTGCGTCAGCACCTTTACCTTGTTGAACTAAAACCAGTGCAACAACACCGATGGCAACAAGTACATGTATTACAAGAATGACATTATGTAACATAACTTTTTTAAACTCTTAGATTAATGTTAACCGGCAGCTTTACAGATGGCTAAGAAGTCTTCTGCTTTCAGTGAAGCGCCACCGATTAAACCACCATCGATATCTTCCATCGCTAATAATTCAGCCGCATTCCCCGCATTCATACTTCCGCCGTATTGAATACGTACTTTATCAGCGACTGCTGCATCTTTTTCTGCAATCATTTTACGAATTGAAGCATGTGTTTCCTGCGCCATTTCAGGTGTTGCTGTTTTACCTGTTCCGATTGCCCAGATAGGCTCATAGGCAATAACACCATCAGCCAATGCTTCTACACCACTGCGTTCAATAACAGCATTAATTTGGCGACCACAAACATCATTTGTCACACCAGATTCACGTTCTTCCAGGCTTTCACCAATACATAAAATTGGGGTTAAACCGGCTTTACGTGCAACTTCAAATTTCTCTGCTACAAGCTCGTCTGTTTCACCATATAGGGTACGACGCTCTGAGTGGCCTACAATAACGAATTTTGAGTTGAAATCGAGCAACATATCTGCCGAGATTTCACCCGTGAAGGCACCGCTTGCCTCTGTGCTGAGGTTTTGACCACCCCATGCTACATCTGAACCAGATAATTGCTCTGACACGTCAGCCAGGTAAATTGCAGGAGCACACACAGCCACTTCAGCTGATTTCACATCTCCCATACCGGCTTTTACACCATCGAGTAATTCTTTAATGCTTGAACGAGAACCGTTCATTTTCCAGTTACCGGCAATTATCGGCTTACGCATTTAGTATCCCCTAATGTTCCGTGTCAAAAATAGCGCAGAATAATAACGTCCAGACGCCAATAAAGCAATGAAAAACCTGAGAAAACTCGGTGCTATATGGGGAATCCTAAAGGTTAAGTCAGGGCCTTTTTGACCATGTCGGCAAGCGTATTCGCCACAGATTCAACCAGTGATTTATCCTGTCCTTCTGCCATGACCCGGATGAGTGGCTCAGTACCTGAAGGCCGCAATAATATCCGTCCAGAACCAGCTAATTTTGCTTCAGCCTGGGCGACCGCAGCTTGTATTTCTGCATGATTATCAAGATCGGGCTTTTCGCTAACACGTACATTGATAAGTACCATCGGGTACTGTTTCATCCCTGAGGCTAATTCTTTTAAGCTCTTACCTTGTTCAACAACAGCAGCCAGTACCTGCAGTGCTGCAACGATGCCATCACCCGTTGTCGTCTGCTCCAGGCAAATTAAGTGGCCAGACGATTCGCCACCGAGGCGCCAGTTCTTTTCAAGTAATTGCTCCATTACATAACGATCACCGACACCTGCCCGACTAAAAGGGATCTCATGCTGCATAAACGCATGTTCAAGTCCAAGGTTAGTCATCAAGGTACCTACTACTCCACCTTTTAACCCGCCTTTTGCATATGCCGCCATCGCCATGACATACAGAAGCTGGTCGCCATCAACCAGTTCACCCTCATGATCCACCATGATCAAACGATCACCATCACCATCAAAGGCAATACCCAGATCGGCTTTTTGATCTAGCACTTCCTTTTGTAAATTCTCAGGATGCGTCGAACCATAGCCATTATTAATATTCATGCCATCAGGGTTATCACCAATACTGATTAACTCCGCACCTAACTCGGCAAATACCTTGGGCGCAATATGATAAGTCGCGCCATTTGCACAATCCACTACGACTTTTAAATTCTTCAGGTTTAAATCAGCGGGGAAAGTATTTTTACAAAACTCGATATAGCGGCCAGGAGCATCAGTGATCCTTGAAGCTTTACCTAATACTGCTGAATCACAACATGTAATTTCTTTTTCTAACTCGGCCTCAATTGCATGCTCAATATCATCGGCTAACTTTGTTCCTTCTGCAGAGAAAAATTTAATCCCGTTATCCGCAAACGGGTTATGTGAAGCGCTGATCACAATACCTGCCTGAGCCTTTAAGGTACGAGTCAAATACGCTATCGCAGGTGTTGGCATCGGACCGAGTAACTGGATATCAACACCTGCGGCAGAAAGCCCTGCCTCTAAAGCAGACTCAATCATGTAACCCGAGATACGGGTATCTTTTCCAACCAGAATTTTACTTCCCTTTTCTGCACCTAAGACACGTCCCGCGGCCCAGCCCAGTTTAAGCATGAAGTCAGGCGTGATGGGATATGAGCCTACGCTACCTCTAATACCATCTGTTCCAAAAAAATTTTTTTTCATTACTCGTCCAGTACAACATTTAAGTTATTGCGCTTCTTTTACTGCTCTACATAACTTTAAAGCATCTGCCGTTGCTTTAACATCATGTACACGAAGTATTTGTGCATTCATCCAGGCCGCTAATGTTGCCAGGGCAACACTGCCGTAAAGTCGCTGTTCGACAGGTGCATCATTTAAAACTGTCCCGATCATAGATTTACGCGATACCCCAACTAATAGCGGAACATCTAATTCCAGAAATTTATCTAAATGTTTAAATAATGACAGGTTATGTTCCAGCGTTTTTCCAAATCCAAAACCAGGATCAATAATTATATTATCCTTGTTAATACCTTCATTAAGACAGGTGTTAATACGTTCAACAAGAAACTCTTTTACTTCATTTACAACATCACCGTACTCAGGTTTATGTTGCATGCTTCGTGGTTGCCCCTGCATATGCATTATACAAACAGGAACATTCAATCTAGCCGCTAATGCAACAGCACCCTTACTTCTTAATGCATTAACATCATTAATCATTGAAGCGCCTGCCTTAACCGCTTCTTCCATTAAACCAGGTTTACTTGTATCAATCGAAACAGGAATATCAGAAATTTCACGAATGGCTTTAATAACAGGAACAACACGCTCATATTCTTCATCGATTGAAATTGTTGCTGCACCTGGGCGTGTGGATTCTCCACCAATATCAATAATATCCGCACCTTCATCAATCATGCGTTTAACATGATTAATTGCGATATCTTTCTGAATAAATTTACCACCATCAGAAAATGAATCCGGGGTAACATTGAGTATCCCCATGAGTAGGGGATAGGATTTTCCAAACAAAGCTTTCATATTAATATCTGGTCTATTGCAACGTTAATAATAATCGCTATAAATGATACTTGCAGCGATATTTTTATCGTTACAAGGATAGCGAGTCATATAGATATATTAAAGAATCGAGCAATTATTATTTATTATAAAAATCACAGGTAAAAAAATGCCCCGCTGTTGCGGGGCATTAGTATAAACACGTTTAGTGTTCGCCTGCCGGCCCACCAATTTTTCCTTCAGAAGTTTTATCTTCTTCAGCAGGTTTTGCGGTATTAGACGTGTCATCATCTGAACGGTCATCCCATCCTTTTGGCGGTGGTGGTGTTTCACCCTTCATCAATGCCGCAATTTGATCTTTATCAATCGTTTCATATTTCATCAAGGCATCTGACATAGAATGAAGAATATCGATATTTTCTTTAAGAATATTTTCAGCACGTTTATAGTTACGATCAACAATATTTCGAATTTCTTCATCAATGATATGTGCAGTTTCATCTGAAATATTTTTATGTTGAGTCACTGACTTACCTAAGAATACTTCGCCTTCTTCTTCACCAAAGACCATGGGACCCAGTTTTTCAGACAAACCCCATTGTGTCACCATATTGTGAGCAAGTTCAGTTGTACGTTGAATATCATTCGAGGCCCCAGTGGTCACTTTATCTGCACCAAAAATAATTTCTTCTGCAATACGACCACCAAACAAGCTGGAAATCTGGCTTTCCAAACGCTCTTTACTGTAACTGTAGCGATCTTCTTCAGGTAAGAACATGGTTACACCTAAAGCACGACCGCGCGGAATAATCGTTACTTTATAGACAGGATCATGTGATGGAACTTTTAAACCAACAATGGCATGACCTGCTTCATGATAAGCGGTAAGTTTTTTCTCATCATCGTTCATCACCATGGAGCGACGTTCAGCACCCATCATAATCTTGTCTTTTGCTTTATCAAACTCGATCATTTCCACCAGGCGCTTGTTTGAACGTGCAGCAAATAATGCCGCTTCATTAACCAGGTTTGCCAGGTCAGCACCAGAGAAACCCGGAGTACCACGAGCAATAATTTTTGCATCAACATTATCTGATATAGGTACTTTACGCATATGTACTTTTAAAATTTGTTCACGACCTAACATATCAGGTAACGGTACAAC
>JAOUOK010000115.1 GCA_029880425.1 Gammaproteobacteria bacterium | reverse complement strand
CTGGTAGTAACGGTCCATACCCGACATCATCAGTAATTGTTTAAATAACTGGGGAGACTGCGGTAAAGCAAAGAAACTGTTTTCGTGGGTACGGCTCGGTACCAGGTAATCACGCGCACCTTCTGGGGTGGCCTTGGTTAACATTGGCGTTTCAATGTCGAGGAAGCCCTGGTTATCCAGGTTATTACGTAAAATACGCACGATATCTGAACGCATTTTCATGCGTTTTTGCATCGACTCACGACGTAAATCGATATAACGGTATTTCAGGCGCAGCTCTTCGTGCACTTCACTGTCGGCAATATCCAGCATGAACGGTGGTGTTTCAGCAGCATTTAAAACTGTAAGTTCTTTACCCAGTACTTCAATTTGCCCTGATTTGAGCTTGTCATTAGTGGTGCCTTCCGGGCGATTACGTACCAGGCCTTTAACTTGAAGAACATACTCACTACGGACACTCTCAGCCGTGGCAAAAGCATCTTCAATATCAGGGTCATAAACAACCTGTAATAAACCTTCCCGATCACGTAAATCAATAAAGATAACACCACCGTGATCACGACGACGGTGAACCCAGCCGCATACGGTAATTTCCTGACCTATTAAAGATTCGGTGACTTCACCACAATAATGTGTGCGCATTGCTTATTCCTGAAACAGTTAAAATCAAAGGCGGGAATGTTACGGATCTGTGCTCCCGAGTGCAAGATGAAGCGAGAGCAAAATGCGCTAAATGGGGCGAATTGTCCGCATTCTGGTAATTTATTCCATAGTAAAGCCCATATTCAGACAAATACCAGCTTTCTATTCTGGCAAGGCTTAACCCAGGCCTAAATCCGGGTGAGTTAGTTTTGCACTTTTTTCATCTACCTTACGTGCCTTATTAATGGCCTGGATCAGGCGTGTATGCTCCCTCTCGCCCAGGCCACTATTTATATAGTGTTCAGCGGCATGAAGTAACTGCTGAAGAAAACTAGACTGGTAATGACAATTCAACAATGACTTTGCGAGAAAGTCAGGATCGGTACCTGTTTCGCGCATAGATTTCGCTTTCTCCAATGCATGCCCTAACTCCTCCAGGCTTGGCTTACTCATTCAATCAACCTCGTATCATATATGGACTATATTATTTATAGCATATACTTATAAATAATATAGAAAACAATGAGATAGCATTTAATATACAACTGCAGCTGAATAGTGGTAACGTGAAAATATGACAAGTAAAGCCTCAGCAAAAAGCATGTTAAAGCTTAAGCGAGTCGCGATAGATACCTATCATGAGAATGTCGCATTCTTGCATCGCAACTGTGAGTTATACCGTGCAGAAGGTTTCCAGGCCTTAAGTAAAATATCCATTATGGCAAACGGCACCCGCATCCACGCGGTACTGAACGTTGTCGATGATGAGCATATCGTGTCACCGAACCAACTTGGCCTGGCAGAACAGGCATTCATCCAGCTAGACATGAATGAAGATCACCTGGTTTGTGTCGAGCATGCTGAACCACCGGGTTCAATGGATGCAGTACGAAGAAAAATTAATGGCGAAAGACTCACCTTAACTGACTTCCGTTACATTACCGCTGACATTATTGATAACCGTTACTCACGAATGGAGATGGCCACTTTCCTGGTTGCATGCGCACAAAGCGGATTAGATCGGGAAGAAATCCTGTACCTGACCCAGGCCATGACCTCCTCAGGTGAACAAATAAAATGGGATGCCCCCTTAGTTGCAGATAAACATTGTATAGGTGGTATACCCGGTAACCGTACAACGATGATCATTGTGCCTATCGTTGCCGCGCATGGCTTAATGATCCCAAAAACATCAAGCCGCGCCATTACCTCACCCGCTGGAACAGCTGACACCATGTCAGTGTTGTCAGAAGTGAACTTAACGCCTAAAAAAATGCATGAAGTGGTGAATAAAACCGATGCCTGTTTAGCCTGGGGAGGACGTGCCAACCTCGCACCCGCAGATGACATTTTAATTTCAGTTGAGCGTCCTCTCGGTATCGACTCTGAAGGTCAAATGCTGGCATCAATTTTATCGAAGAAACTGGCTGCCGGTGCTACCCATCTATTGATTGATATTCCCGTTGGTCCGACCGCAAAAGTCAGGCACATGAACCAGGCATTACGTTTAAGAAAGATGTTTGAGTACCTGGGTGATCGTGTCGGTTTGCACCTAGAGGTCGTGATTTCCGATGGTAGCCAACCAATTGGTAATGGAATTGGACCGGCTTTAGAAGCGCGCGATGTCATGCAGGTGTTAGAAAACCAGGTTGATGCACCGGCCGATCTAAAACAAAAAGCATTACAGCTTGCCGGACGAATACTTGAATTTGATCCCGATGTCCGTGGTGGACAAGGTTATGCAATAGCACGTGATATTCTTGAAGATGGTCGCGCACTAAGAAAGATGCAACAAATCATTAATGAACAGGGTAAGGTTGATTATGACTTTAAACCTGCACATCTAAATGTTGATGTTACTGCTACATATGATGGATTTGTTACCGGTATAGATAACTTACAGCTGGCAAAAATTGCCAGCCGCGCAGGTGCCCCCATGGATAAACATGCCGGTGTTGACCTGAATAAAAAACTCGGTGATGAAGTGGCTAAAGGTGATGTGTTGTACCGCATCTATGCCGAGTTCCCGGCGGATTTCAAGTTTGCCCAAACCCTGGCAGATGAAAACAATGGTTATAGCATTGGTCCTGCAGATGCAATTACCCAGCCCTACATGGAAATTTAATTTAAACTTATGCAAACAGCTATTTATACATTTCCAGGCTATCATGAAGAGGGAGAAGAGATTGCTGAAACACTGAAAATTTCAGCACATGAGATTAAAGTTCATCATTTCCCGGATAAAGAAAGTCGTGTAACTTTACCCGAAAAAAAATATGACCATGTCATTCTTTTTTTAAGTCTTGACTATCCAAACAACAAGCTGGTTGAACTTTTCTTAACCTGTAAATCACTTCGCCAGCAGGGAACACAACGAATCAGCCTTGTTGCACCTTACCTTTGTTACATGCGCCAGGATAAATCTTTTCAGCCAGGCGAAGTGATTAGCCAACAAGTTATCGGTCAATGGTTAAGTGATTTACTTGATGACATTATTACGGTTGATCCACATTTACATCGTATTCAATCACTCGATGCCGTAATTCCTGAAACAAATACCATTGTAGTAAGCGCAACACCCTTGCTTGCTGAGTTTGTTAAATCATTAAATAAAACGGTACACCTGATTGGACCTGATGAAGAATCATTGCAATGGGTAAAGAGTGTCGCCCAAATTAGTGATTCCCCTTATTCGGTGGCAAAAAAAGAACGCTTAAGTGATACGCATGTGGAAATCCAGCTACCTGAAATTGATTATAATAATCAACATGTCATATTAATTGATGATGTCATCAGTACCGGCCATACTGTTTCTCAAACCGCTGATAAACTATATAGCGAAGGTGCAAAACAGGTTGATGTAATTACAACGCATGCATTGTTTAGCAAGGATGCAATAGCATTATTAAACAATGCAAAAATTAAAAACATCTGGAGCAGTAATAGTATCAGTCACCCCAGCAATCTTATATCACTTAATGATCTTTTAGCACAACAAATAAGAAGCCTGTTATAAAACATGCCACTTTTATACCTTGCCTTTTTACTTGTTATTCTTGTTGTCATTTTACAACTGGGAATTTTTAGCATCGCTTTAGCCAAGCTTGGACTCTCTCCTAACTCGGCTGTATTATTATTATGTTGCACACTTTTTGGCAGCCTGGTTAATTTACGATTATTTAGCATTAACTCATCGTTCAGGAACATACCTGAAAACTTTCCATTCCCACGCGCCCTGATTAGACCGGCTCATTTTCAAAAAGGAAAAACTATCATCGCCTTAAATGTCGGCGGTGCACTGATACCTGTTTCTTTTTCATTCTATTTAATAATGTTACACACAATAGATCTATTACATTTAATTGTTGCTATATTCACAGTCAGTACTATTAGTTATTCCTTTAGCCGGCCGATAAAAGGACTGGGGATTGGGATGCCTGTTTTGATTGCACCAATTACTGCCGCATTCTCTGCATTAATAATCGATCCCGAACACAGTGCTCCACTGGCATATATATGCGGAACACTGGGTGTATTAATTGGAGCGGATCTTCTTCGTTTAAAAGATATTAAACAGATGGGTGTTCCCAGTGCCGCTATCGGAGGTGCCGGTACCTTTGATGGGATTTTCTTTACTGGTATCATTGCCGTATTACTTGCATAACAATATGACACTATTTAACAATGAACTCTGCAGATAAAAAATCTATTCTTATTACCGGCTGTTCAAGTGGTATAGGCTTATGTGTGGCTAAAGGTTTACAACAACGTGGTTACCGTGTTTTTGCATCTGCCCGAAAAAAAGAAGATGTAACAAGGTTAAACGAGATGGGACTGGAAAGTTTATACCTTGATTTAACTGATCACCTGTCAATACAAAACGCAATAAAAGAAATCCTGCGCCGCAACAACGGTTCACTTTATGCTTTATTTAATAATGGCGCTTATGCACAACCTGGGGCAGTAGAAGATCTTAGTACTGATGCCTTACGTCAACAGTTTGAAACCAATGTTTTTGGCTGGCATGAACTTACCAGGCAGGTTTTACCTGTAATGTTGAAACAGGGATATGGTCGCATTATTCAAAACAGTTCTGTTTTAGGGTTTATCTCGTTAAAGTTTCGCGGTGCTTATAGTGCAAGTAAATATGCAATTGAAGGACTAAGTGATACCTTACGACAGGAATTAATAGGAACCAATGTATTTGTATCATTAGTTGAACCTGGTCCGATTGACAGCCAGTTTCGTAAAAACTCGTTTGAAATGTATAAAAAGAATATTGATAAAGAGACTAGCCGCTTTAAAGCTGACTATATTGCGACTGAAAAACGGCTTACCACAGTCGGACCCGCTGTACCCTTTACCCTGCCACCTGAAGCCGTGTTAAAAAAAGTGGTTCACGCACTGGAAAGTAAAAGACCTAAGCCACGTTACTATGTCACCTTCCCAACATACTTGTTTGGTTACCTAAAACGAATCTTTTCATCCCGCTTAATGGATAAATTACTCGCCAAAGTTTGAAGGTTAAAACACAAGTTTTAACTGCGAATACCTTTACCTGAACTCAATAAATACAGGGAGAAACTAAACAGGACTACAACAAATAAAATAATAATTCCAAACGCTGTGGTTAGTTCAATATCCGACACCCCGAGCATGCCATAGCGCATAGCATTAACCATGTATAAGATCGGGTTCCCTAATGAAACTGTTTGCCAGAATGATGGCAACATATCAATCGAATAAAATATTCCACCCAGGTAAGTCAATGGTATTAAAACAAATGTCGGGATAATTGAAATATCATCAAATGAATTAGCATAAATTGCATTAATAAAGCCACCCAGCGAAAATAAAATTGCAGTTAAAATCACTACCGCAAACAAAATAAAGTAACTGTGGACATTTAAGTCTGCAAAAAACGTTGAGATAAATGCAACTACAACTCCAACCACCAGGCCACGTGCAACACCACCAATAACATAACCCGTCAGGATCAGGTAGTTAGGCATGGGTGACACAATCATCTCTTCAATAAAGTGTGAAAACTTTGACATATAAAATGAAGAAACTACATTGGCATAGGAGTTATTAATGATCGACATCAGGATAATGCCTGGAATGATATAATCAATATAAGAGTAACCTTCAATGTCACTGAGCTGTGAACCAATCAACTGGCCGAAAATAACAAAATATAACCCGGTTGTAATAACAGGTGGCACGATGGTCTGTAACCAAATTCTGGAAAACCGCAGAATCTCCTTTGTGACAATCGTCTTAAAAGCAATAAACTGTTGATTAATGTTCACAACGTTCCCTCTTCTACCAGATGAACAAACAATTCTTCAAGACGATTACTTTTACTGCGCAAACTTTCTATTTTTATATCGCGTTTATCCAGCTCTACAAATAAATTATTTAAACTGTATTTTTTTGAAATTTCGACTTCAAAAGTGGATTCATCAATTTGCTTAAGCGAACATCCTTCATGCTCAAGCCAGTTTTCCAGTTTACTTTCCAGGTTTTTATCCGAGTTCAATACAAATGTTTCAACATGCAGCTTGGCTAACAACGTTTTCATTTCTGTATTTTCAATCACGATGCCATCATTAATAATTGCAAT
>JAOUOK010000114.1 GCA_029880425.1 Gammaproteobacteria bacterium | reverse complement strand
CCGCCACCGATGTTTCAGTCGGGCGCATGTTCCTGGGTGGCGTCATTCCCGGTATCATGGCCGGGCTTATGCTGATGATTGCCATTTATATCGTGGCACGCGTTAAAGGCTTACCCGCTCAACCCTGGAAAGGCTGGAAAGAAATTTACGACTCTGGCAAAGAGGCAAGCTGGGGCTTGTTTCTGATCATTATCATACTTGGCGGAATTTACGGTGGTATCTTCACCCCAACAGAGGCCGCTGCTGTCGCCGCTGTGTATGCTTTTTTCATTGCTAATTTTATCTACTGTGACATGGGGCCGTTTAAAGAAAAAGGTGAAGGTGGGCCAAAACTCATCTGGCGTGCCCTTTCAATCTTTTGGCATAAAGATACTAAGAAAACACTTTTCGAGGCCGGCAAACTCACCATCATGCTGATGTTTATTATCGCTAATGCCTTAATCTTAAAACACGTACTTACCGAGGAACGCATTCCGCAGTTAATCACCGAGTCGATGCTGGCCATGGGCTTAGGCCCAATCACGTTTCTTATTATGGTAAACCTACTGCTGCTGGTTGGTGGACAGTTTATGGAACCATCTGGGTTGTTGATTATCGTTGCTCCCATCGTATTCCCTATCGCCATCGCGCTGGGGATTGATCCGATTCACCTTGGTATTATGATGGTGGTCAACATGGAAATAGGTATGATCACACCACCGGTGGGATTAAACTTATTTGTCACCTCGGGTGTCGCCGGCATGTCAATGCTCGCTGTCGTCAAAGCCGCTGCGCCCTGGTTACTCATCATGTTCCTGTTCCTGATTATCGTAACGTATGTTCCCGCCATTTCTACATGGTTACCGAATACCCTGATGGGACCTGAAATAGTCAGGTAAAGAACAACATCTACAAAAAAAAATAAATTCCCCGGCTAACAAAAAGTTTTTTTAACCGCGGAATTTCCCTCGCGCCCCGTTTTTAGAACGCCTCTTTTTCTACTTCTGCATACAGCTGGCTGATAAATGAACCGATACGCTGGTCAAAACCATTCCAGTGCTTGTATTTATCGAGCTTTGCAACAATTTTTGCTTTCATTTCATAATCCATCAAACCCTGTTCATAATATGTGGCCACCAGTTTATGTAACTCCTGGTAAATCAACGAAAACTCTTTAATCAATTCAATGCTGCCGCTTCGGCCATGTCCAGCCACAACATGTTTTGGTTTCAGTGCAAGTGCTTTTAAGGTTGCTTCATAGGCGCCTTTGAAATTGCCATGCCCCATAAAAGAGAAGTGTTTATTGTTGATAATATCACCGGTAAACAAAACGCCATCTTCGACAACGTGAACCATCAAGTCTGTTGCCGTATGCGCCTTATCAAACAACATGACCTCGAATCTAATGCCACCAATCTTGTAGTGTTTATTTTCTGCCGCAGTCGATGGAATAATCGCCTTTGTACCCGCAAAGTCATCGCCCAGCCGTTGAGCAAAAACATCTAACCAGAATTTATCTTCTCCCCCTTTTAACAAGGTAATCAGGTTTGGATGGGCAATCGTGCGAATATCCGGATAAGCTTCAAGCAGCGCCTGGTTAGCTAACCAGTGATCACCATGAAAATGCGTGGTGAAAATATGCGTCACCGGTTTTGAGGTGACACTCGCAATCTTACGCAGGATCATTTTTCCTATTTCATAACTGCTGCCGGTATCAATCACAACAACACCCGTACTCGTGACAACAAATCCTGGATTATTATGAAAGCCATGACTCACACTGTTGTCTTCATCATGTGGCCCATGTTCCAGGACATAAGTACGTGGCCCAATTTTCAACGGTTCTATATTCGGCCACTCAAGTGCATACACAGGTTGCAATATTAAACAAAACAAAGTCGACAGATAAACTAGAAAACGCTGCATAGAAAACTCCAAAATTTATGTATTTATATTCAAATTTTTTTAAAAAGTTTTTTCCTGGATAGTTTCAAAGTATGTTAAAAGCTCATGGCTATCTTTATGAATAACTTATTTCCATCGGGTTGCTGGTGTCAGCTGTCCACTCCTCTAATGAGGCCATATAAACCGCGACATTGTTAAAGCCCAACCGGGTGAGAACAAAAGCCTCGGTCGAGGCAATAATCCCCCCGCCACAATAAGTAATAATACGGGCATTGTGATCAAACTCATGCATGGCAGCCAATATGTTTTGTGAATGAAAGTAACCTTTATTATCGAGTAACGACAAGCTATCAATATTCACCGCGCCGGTTATATGACCTGCACGTGGATAGATACTCATTTCACCACGATAAAACGGTTCGGGAAGTGTATCGATAACAACAACCGATTTATTATTAATACTGGCAAGCACTTCATCATGATCCGCAATTAATGCCGCTCGGGGCTTACAGGTTAAGAAGTTAGCCGTGCGATTGACTGGTTCCAGGGAAAGTTCGTTACCCGTTGATGTCCAGGCAGAAAGCCCGCCATCTAAAATAGCAACATTATCAAAACCCACCCAGCGTAGCATCCACCAGACGCGCGCTGCCCAACCGGTATAATTTGCATCGTATAACACAACCCGTGAATCATCCCCCACCCCCAGCTTTCCCATCTCGGTACAAAACTGTTCGGGGCTTAACAAGTCAAACTCAATGGGATCATTTTTTTTACACAGGCTGGTTTTAAGATCGGCAAAACCGGCATTAGGGATGTGACCCAGCTCATAATCCGGGCGACCACTGACATTTGTTAAACCACGAGGATCATCCTCATCGGGCATGGTCACAACCGTGCAATCTAATACCACCAGGTCAGGTTCATTAATATGCTTTTTTAACCATTCTGCGCTTACCAGGGTATCCATAACGAGACCTCCATATCTAAATATAAAGTATAGATAGGGTTTTACTTTATTCAATTAATGTATTGTTTTAAGCCCGCGAGAGAAAGATGCTTGTATAGTTGTAATAAAAAACAATTACATATCGCATCCCTGCATGTTTAGTTTTGTACTTATAGAAAGTAAATTAATCAGCATTAATACAAGGACAGCATGCAGCCCGGTCTCTATATATCATTTTTAATTTTGCCTGAAGTCAATGCTAATTCGGTCACCGGCAACAGGCCGAAACATGTTATCTGCAAAAGTAACATGAGCAGGATGATTACGGTAACTCTCAATAACATTTTCATGAACAAACTCAACAAGCCAGGTAAACTTGTACTTCGCATCAGTTTGAACTGCATTACCGGTTAACACACGACGCACACCTGGTACCCGGCTTAGTAGCTTCTCGCCTTGCTGCATCATGTTACTTGCCTGTGCATCATCACAATTTTCAACATTAAAAATAATCACGTGATGCACGGGTTGCCATGCTTCTGCCACGGCAAGCACGGCATCGGCTTGCCCTGCTGAACCCCAGTTAACCATACAGCGTTCAATCTCGGCACGCATTGCGTCCTGTATACCGTCAACAATACCGGTGTAACCACAACGATCATCCCGCGAAACATTCTCACGCATTTTATTCCCCGCGGCATCCGCTAATGCCGTGTAATAGTTAATCTTGGCAACACCGTTTTCTATCAACTGGTGAAACTGCTGATCAGATAAACCGGTACCACCATGAATGACCAATGGAATGTTTAATGCTTCATTAATTTTCTGCAGGCGTTCAAAATCCAGGACCGGTTCACCCTTCATGCGACCATGCACGGTACCAATAGAAACCGCCAGCAAATCAACCCCGGTTTGTTCCACGTAGGTTTTGGCCTCATCTACCGAGGTATAAATAACTTCGCCGGGATGTTTCTCGGCATCTTCACCTTCTACCCCGGCCACGTAACCCAGCTCACCTTCAACAGGTACCCCACAGGCATGGGCCATGCTGACAATTTTTTTCGTCAGTGCCACGTTATCTTCAAATGCCTGGTGCGAAGCATCTACCATCACGCCGTTGCACCCCAGGTTAATCGCCTTGACGGCAGAATCAAATGAAGCGCCATGATCAAGATGAATGGCCACGGGAATGGAGGCTCGCTTTGCCGCCAGTTCAGCAGCAACCGTGGCCAATTCAAAATCGTAATAATCAAAATGTGATTCGGCGAGCGATAAAATTAATGGTGCACGCTGTGCTTCTCCTGCCGCGATAATCGCTTCTAGAAAATCCAGGCTCACAAGATCAAAGCCACCTACCGCGTAACCATTGTGGTAAGCATGTCCTAACATATCTCGCATATTTACCAGCGCCATACTACTTCCTCCTCAACCATGGCTTAACGTAGAAAGTTTTATTCAATAAAAAAATGTCTCGTCCCTGAAACAAACGCAAAGCTAATCGTTGCCGTTGAAATGTCCCAATAAATGCAGCAGGCTGGTAAACAGATTAAAGATGGAAACATACAGTGTGACCGTAGCCATAATGTAATTGGTTTCTCCACCATGAATAATATTACTGGTTTCATATAAAATAAGACCGGCCATCAATAATACAAACATGGATGAAACGGCTAACGACAATACGGGCATTTCAAAAAACACGGCACTGAGTCCCGCAAGAAAAGCCACTATGATCCCGACCATAAGGAAGCTACCCATGAAGCTAAAGTCCTTACGACTCACCAGTGCATAACCAGACAGCGCGAGGAAGATCGTTCCGGTTGCCCCCATCGCGGTCATCACCACTTCACTGCCATTGGGTAACGCCAGGTAACTATTAAGAATTGGTCCCAGTGTATACCCCATAAAACCGGTCAAGGCGAAAACAAAAACTAGACCCAGTGAACTATTACGAAATTTTGCCGTGGCAAATAAAAGGCCAAAGTAACCCAGCAATGTAATAATTAATCCCGGGTGTGGTAAATTTAATGACATTGAAATACCTGCCATCAGTGCACTAAATATCAGTGTCATTGATAACAATGAATAGGTATTACGCACAACCTTATTCGTAGACAGTACTTCCGCTTGTTGATGTGTGGTTACACTCGGCATGGGTGTATTCATTTTAAAACTCTCCAATTAAATTTTATGGAATTACATATCTACCGTGATCAAATCAGTCACACCAGGTGCACGACTTTTTTTACGGCGACGTGTCAAATGACGATCGATGGATTGTCTTGCCCTGCCCGCTGCTCGATCGATGGCTTTGTAAAGATTGCTTTTAATGTCTTCAACAACAACTGAAGCCTTGGGCAGTACAATGTGTATTTGGCAACTCTTGTCCTGGCCACCGCGTGGTCCATTAATATCTGAGACGCGAACCATAACCCGTTGGATATGGTTATCCCTTCTACGCAATGCAAAATCCAGTCGACGTTTAATGTAATCACGCAACGCATTGGTCAAAGAAAAATCCCGTGCTTGAATTTCAATCTGCATAATCAACCCTCCGGTTAATTCAAATCAGGTTAGCTCCAATCATGAGCACAATCAGAATATGCAGGAAACCATGCATATATAAAAGTCGAATATTTTTGTAGTATTGTTCGTATTTTACGAAGTAAAATAAAAATCATGATTAACTATAAACACCTGCATTATTTCTGGATGGTGGCCAAAGAAGGCAGCATCAGCCGTGCCTGTGAGCGACTCCATTTAACACCACAAACCATCAGTGGACAGCTTAGCTTGCTGGAAGACAATATAGGCGAAACCTTATTTAACCGTGTCGGGCGTAACCTGGAGCTAACAGAATCAGGACGACTGGTATTAAGTTATGCCGAGGAGATTTTTTCACTCGGTGGCGAACTCGAAGAAATGATCCACAACCTGCCCACCGGCAGGCCGCTTGTTTTTAAAGTCGGTGTCGCGGATGTGGTGCCTAAATCTATCGCTTACCGCTTACTCGCCCCCGCACTTGAACTACCCGATCCGGTGCGTATTATCTGTCGCGAAAACTCGATTGATTCGCTGCTTGCTGAGCTGGTGGTGCATCACGTTGATATGGTGATCGCCGATGGACCTATTCCACAAAATATTAATGTCCGTGGATTCAACCATCCTTTAGGTGAATGTGGCATTACTTTTTTTGCCACCCCTGAGCTAGCGCGCAAGGTGAGAGAAAACTTTCCACACTGCCTGAGTGGCAAACCGATGTTGTTACCCGGTGAAATGACCGTTGTTCATGGACGGTTATTAAAGTGGTTTGAACAGCACCACATCTCGCCACAGATCGTGGGGGAATTTGATGACAGCGCATTAATGAAAGCATTTGGCCAGGCAGGTACAGGAATCTTTATTGCACCGACACCGATTGCCGCAGAAGTTGAAAAACAATACAGTGTAAAAGCTATCGGTCAAACAGATGAAGTGCTCACCCAGTTTTATGCCATTTCAGTAGAGCGAAAAATTTCTCATCCCGCAGTCGCAGCTATA